>CAIQPV010000649.1 GCA_903873725.1 uncultured Nitrosomonadales bacterium | reverse complement strand
CTTTACCCTGGCGAACGGAAAGCTTTTGCGATGCGTTGGCCGCGCCGACAAATCCTCCCATCTGATCAAGAACCATGGTCACCGCCACGGCCGTGAAATCCTTGAAGTCGACCTTTTCCTTCACCACGGAGGACACCAGCCTATCAAGGTGCGGCAACTTCTTGTGGCCGAAGCTGTATTTGCGCGCGGCCGTCCGCTCTTTATCTGCGTCCTTGTTCGGCGACGGGATGTTCAGGATAATGCGTCGGTACTCTGCCGCACTGATCTTGGCGCTGATGGCCAGACCCAGGTTGGCTGCAGCATCCACCGTCCCCATATCATTGAGGAACACGGCGCCGCTGCCGTCCGCCAACTCATCAATGAAGAGCTCCTTTCGAAACGGGCCTTCCATAAACCGGTACTCGGGGGCGTCGCTTCCATCTTGTCTTCGCAAAATCGTTAGCCTGACATCATCCTCGGTGCTCCCGCGCTGGTATTCAAAAACAACGGCACATTGCGGATGGGGAAGCACAAAGCGAAGCATGTGCTCCCGCGTGCCGCCTGACTGAACAATGTGATTGGGGGAACTGCCAAGGAAAAGCGGGATAAGCTGCAATGTGGTCGTCTTGCCGGCGCCATTCTTTCCGGTAATGGCCGCACCCTCGCGCGGATCAATTTCGGAAATGGATCCCGAGCACTCGGTGCCCGATGTTTTGGCGTTGATCAAAAGCACTCGACGCAGGCGTGAAATCACAGTAAACAACCTCCTGAATTAGCCATCTGGAGGTATCGCACTACCTCCTCCCTTTAAACCATCTTATCTGTTGCGGCCAGTCGAGGCTTGACCCAAGTGCCGACGATGAACTGACCCAAGCTAAGGATGGTCTGAACGACTCACTGCAACGTGAAGTAGCAAACCGTTAATTTTCAAATGATGGAATTCCTTGGACACGCTGGTTTTTCCTGTTCTGAAAGCTGATTAGGCCCTTTCCCTGAGCCCGACGTTTAGGTCCCAACGCTGTAATTGCCACTCCTCCCTGCCAGTCAATGCCGACAATGATCCATCACGCGCTGGGACTTCCGATCATGCTGAGCCATAGGCGCATGGCGTGAGCCTCAAAGGCTGCAATTGCATACAGCTGGAAGATTTCGAAGATCAGCAAGCGAATGCCATCAAAATGAAGGTATGCGAAACCACAGTACCTTTACAGCCGAAGCAGTGGACCACTACCTTCAAACCGGTGAGCATGACCCAAACAATTGGAACTGGCCAGGTCAAAACTTCGTCGAAGCTGAAATCAACGCCCACCGCACAATGCGCGAGGCGCTGATTTCAGCGGTTCTTGAAAGGATACCAAGGCAAGCGCAGGCGCCAACTCCACAACTCAGCAATCTGGCTGCACTCACCCGTGCCAAAGTTGCACCTATGGTGAACGGGCTTTTCCCGTTGATTGAACGTCCGGCCATCATGAAAGCGCTAGAAAGCTCAGTCGTTTTTCTGACCCCCGACAACATTGAGGCAACTTTGTGCGCCTCACCGTGGCTGCACACAACATGGTCGCTTGCCAATATGTATTTGCTGGAGCGCGGCGCAGAACCGTTGTCACCACAGGCACCCGCCATCGTTGGCCTCAGCCAAGAAACCACCTGTTACCTCAGCCTCGACTATCTCGACAGCCAAGAGCAATATCCGTTTGCCGACTACCTGGTCCATGAGGCGGCCCATGTTTTCCACAATTGCAAGCGCAGCACGGTCGGCCTTGCAGAGACACGGAGTCGAGAATTTTTGCTCAATATTGACTATGCCAAGCGAGAAACCTTTGCCTACGCCTGCGAAGCCTATAGCCGCATCCTGATGCTGGCAGATTCACCGAAGAGCCGTCGAGAGGCGCTCTTGGAGCACTCTCAGCAGTCATTGCCTGCCGAAGCTGGCGTCGATCAACAGGAGTACCTCGATATTCTGGCGCAGGCCGTAGGCGCCAGGAACGGGTGGAAACGCATTCTCAAGGCCTGTGCTGCGCCGGCCCATCAAGCACAAGCCCGACACGCCTGACATCTTCAATTCACCCAATGCT
>CAIQPV010000648.1 GCA_903873725.1 uncultured Nitrosomonadales bacterium | reverse complement strand
GGCACCATCCGCATTAACCGACAGCAATGGCATCGCGCAAGTCACACTGACCAGTCCAAACAACTTGGGCATCGCTACCATCGTGGCAAACGCAAGCGGTTTCGTCCAAACGGCTAGTGTGACTTTTGCGGCAGGTAATCCAGGCACGGTTGCACTCCTGGCAAGTTCAACGTCTATTACCAGCGGTGGAACTTCAAATCTAACTGCCGTGGTGCAAGACTCGAACAATAATCGTGTTTCCGGCCAAACGGTGATCTTTGCCGTTAGCGGCGTTCCAGCCTACGGCACAATTTTGCCGGTGACTGCGGTAACAAGCATCACCGGAATTGCGGGACCGGTGATTTACACCGCCGGTACAACCCCAGGAACAGATAAGGTTGTGGCTACACTGGCCAGTGGAACGGCCTCCTCTCCCGTAAGTATCACGGTAGTTGCAGGTTTGTCAGCTTCAACGTTGTCGATAGGTACAAGCAAAACCAGCGTGAAGTCTGATAATTCAACCAGCGCATTGATTACCGTTACTGCCACCAACTCAAATAATGTGGTTGTGCCGAATGTGCCGATCACTTTTAGCTCGCCGGACAGCACTGCCACTGCATCGGTTACCGGATCAATCAGCGGCACAACGCTTACGGTGACAAGCGTAAGTTCCGGCACGCTGGCGGTAGGGCAGTACCTGTCTGGCACGGGTGTGACTGCCGGTACGCAGATTACAGCAGTTGTTGGTGCGTGTGGTATAAACACTTGCTACACTGTCAGCCAATCACAGACCGTGGCTAGCACAACAATTTCTGTGGTTGCTTCAAAAGGCGGCACGCTTAGCGCACTGACGGCAGTTACCAATGCCAGCGGTCAGGCAACAGTTACTGTCAGTTCAGGAACGGCGGATCAATCCAACAGAACGATTACGGTCTCCGCATCCTCACCGGGTGTAACCACACCCGCATCGGGTTCCGTCTCGATACCGATTCAGATCGGCGGTTCCACGGTATCGATTGTGACTGGAACAACCAATCTGGCTTCCGGAGCTACTCCACCTTCAACAACTAATCTTACCGTTACAGCTAGTAATGCGGCCGGGGTAGGGGTCTATAACACGCCGGTTACCCTGTCTACAACTGATAACAGTGTCATTCTTTCTCCGACATCAGGCACTACTGATGTAAATGGACAGTTAGCGGTTACTGTCACCGGAAGCCCAACACTTTCGGGCACACCCACTGTTACGGCGACAGCACTGGGTGCCACTGGAACACAAAAATTCACGATCAGTTCAACTGCTAATGAATTCATGATTACAACAAACGTAGCCAATCCTGCTTCGCTCACAACCTATGTAGCACCAGCAGTACCTGCGGGCAACCAACTCCTGCCGTTTACGGTACAAGTCGGCTCACCTGTTCCCAACAGTGTCCGTTTGTCTACCACTATCGGCACATGGAGTGTTTGTCCGGGAGGAACGACTGGAACCTCGGTTTGCACGGTACCCTCGGGAAGTTTTGGTAGCTTGACTGCAAGCGGTACTACTGCAACCCTGGCTTCAACTTTGGCCGGGGTGGCGTCGGTTCAGGTTGATGGCTGTTCGAATTCATCCTGTACATACAATTCTTCTGCAGATCCGGGAGTTTTGGTGTCGGATTCGCGCAAGGTGGCGATGTCTTCCGCTACTGCGGCTGCTATCAGCCTGCAATCCAGTGTAAACGTGGTTGCGCCAAGTTCTGGTTCGTCAACCAATACCGCCAGCATCATTGCCTCGCTGCTTGATGCAAGCGCGCAGCCTGTGGGCAATGCTCCAGTGCAATTTTCATTGATGAATCCAGTGGGAGGAGGGGAAACAGTCTCACCGGCACTGGTGCTATCTTCCGATGGCAGTAATTCGACTAACCCGATTGGTCAGGCTATAACAACCTTTACCTCGGGTTCAACGCCAACCGGAGCGGGTGGAGTAACTATTCTTGGCATGGTAGTTGGCGGTAATAATATTTGTTCGGCAAGTATTACCGGGTCGGTTACAGGAACAAACCTTCTAACAGTGACTGGCGTAAGTTCTGGCGTTCTGGTCCCGGGGCAAACAATATCAGGCGGGACGATCACTAGTCAGAAAACCGGCACGATTGGAGGTGTAGGCACCTATACTGTCAGCGGTGCTACAAACGTCGGAAGTTCGACTCTAACTACTAATGGTACGACAGTCTGTAGTACAACGGCGATCAAAATTGGGCAAACGGCTGGTTCTATCGTGATCGGTCAATCTACCACGATAAAGGATGATCCCACTTACCCCAGCACAGCTTATCAATATCCTATGACACTGCTGGTTTCAGATTCGAATGGGAACCCGGTGAGCAATGCGGTGGTGTCGCTAAACGTATGGCCGGTTGAATTCAGCACGGGTTTCTATACCTTTAATTCAGCTAATAAACCGCTGCCGTGCTACGTTACAATCAATGGAACCTTTAACAACGAAGATGTAAACAAGAATCTGATTGCCGATCCGGGAGAAATTGGCCATGCAGTACTTGTCAGTGGAGCTGGTACCTATAATGGTCACGGCATTTTAACACCACCATCTTCTGCGGCTGGAAATGTTCCTGCAACAGTAACCACAGATATCAATGGTTTGGCAACCTTTAATTTGACCTACCTGAAGCAATATGCAAACTGGATTACTGACCAGCTGACCGCGCAAACATTAGTGCAGGGGACGGAAACAACTTCCTCCTTGTCCTTCACGTTGCCGACATCCGTCGCCGATATGAATGGTACAACTTGCGTGTTGCCGGATTCACCCTGGAATTAAACAAATAGGAGCAATAATGAAACAAAGTGTGTTAATGGTTAGTTTGTTGGCCGCACTGGCTTTAACCGCCTGCGGCGGCGGAGATAAACCTTCAGCCAACAACGACCCAGCCTTGCAAAGGCAAGCAGATGTCGCCAGGGCATCTTTGCAGGAAAAAGCCGATGCGCTTGCTCGTCAGGCATCCATCTCGCCACCTCCTCCGGCGGAGAAGGAAAAAAAGAAGTAAGGTGGCGCTGGTATCCGTTAAAAAAGGCATTCGCGTAGAATGCCTTTTTTATTTTGGCACGATCCCGTAAAAGCATTAGTTGAGTGAAAAATACCCGCAACGCGGGTCAATGCCGAGGTTTTGTCATTTATCTCGCCGGATTCCCGCCTGCACAGGAATGACGACGCTAATAATGATTATTTGGGATCAGTACTGTCCGGTCTATCTTACAAAACCCCGAGCCAAGTTGAGTATTGGCGAGGGTTGCAGAGCACTTTATTTTCGTGCCGATTTGAAACCAGTTTACGCACACTCCGATTCGAGTAACGTCCAGAGGTCAATATCTCTGGAGTTGCTAAATTTGTTCGACTTTTAACCGGACACAACTGGTACTTCTATAAGGATATTCGCCAGCTACAATTTTCGGATCAAGCACTAAAGTTTCCGAATCTAACCCGATATGGTAG
>CAIQPV010000647.1 GCA_903873725.1 uncultured Nitrosomonadales bacterium | reverse complement strand
ATCCTTAACCCGCTTGATCGCAAGTTCCTTAAACTCGGTTGTGTATTCTTGCTTCGGTATCTTCTTCATGATCTTCCTTTCAAAGTAACGTCAATTTTACGTCACCTTTGGAAGACTATTTATCGGGGGAAGCTCAGCAACGCAGTATGGCAACGAAATTTGAATTAATAGAGGTTCCCTTTATTGAGAATAGGCAACGCTTATTAGGTTCTTCTTTTTTATGCCATTTTGTTGTCGCACCGGACGGAGCGGAAAATGGTTAAGGAGCGTTGTTATGGCATAAGTGGCTATGAGCCCTAATATCAGGGTGGTTTTGGGGGTACACAAGAATGTCATAAATGACCTTTACAATATGATTTCATTGATTTCAGGAGATGTTAATTACTGTCAATCTACAGCGCATTCAATATCCGGATTACAATATGGCCAGTGCATCGAGGGTCGTGGCCTTTGGAAGCATCCCATGAACAGCCAGATTCCAGTGTGGCTATCTTGATTTTCAGGTGGAACGAGCCAAAAGAACAACACGAAAATGAGTAAAAACAAGCTATTTTTTCCTCGGCAGATCGTTGAGGCCGGAGGGAACCGGTGGGATTGGGCCATGTTGCCCATGGTGTTGGCACTACTGGTTTTGCTGGCTTACGGCGGCGGGCAGATGGCCCGTCCCTACCAATTGGGCGAAACACTTCCGATCTCTCTTGACCCTTTAAATTTGCCATATTATCTGCTGCGCACCACGATGCGCATGTTCATCGCCCTTGGCGCGTCCATCGTGTTCAGTTGCTTATTTGCGGTTTTGGCAACTCGGTATCGCGCTGCGGAAAAAGTGATGGTGCCGATTCTGGACATTCTCCAGTCGATTCCCATTCTCGGTTTTCTGTCCATCACGGTTACGGGTTTCATTGCCCTGTTTCCCGGCAGCCTGCTGGGCGTGGAGTGCGCGGCGATATTCGCCATCTTCACTTCCCAGGCATGGAACATGGCGTTCAGCGCCTATCAGGGCTTCCGTACCGTTCCCGCAGAACTGAAGGAGGCAGCGAGCGTGTTCAAGCTTTCCGCCTGGCAACGGTTCTGGCGATTGGAGCTGCCCTTTGCCACGCCTGGACTGCTGTGGAACATGATGATGTCGATGTCAGGTGGCTGGTTTTTCGTGGTTGCCTCGGAAGCCATCTCGGTCTCCAACCAGAATATCAAGCTGCCGGGCATCGGTTCCTATATCGCGTTGGCCATTGAGCAGCGTGATCTTCATGCGATCGGCTGGGCTATCGGTGCGATGTTGATCGGCGTGTTGCTCTACGACCAATTTTTCTTCAGGCCGCTGCTTGCCTGGGCGGACAAGTTTCGTTTCGAAGAAACCGGCGGGGAGACGGCCCAGGACTCATGGCTGCTGGCCTGGCTGCGTCGAACCGAACGTACCCAGTCCGTCGTGGATTCATTCGGCAGGCTCTTGGAGCGCTCGTTCACCACGTTTCGCCTGCGCTACGATGGCACGTCGATTCGGGCGCGACCTCATACGGCTTCTCCGATGCCGCAGCGAATCTGGGACGCGGTCATTGCCGCCGTCATTTTTTATGCCATTTGGACGCTTATTCACTTTATCCATTCGGAGGTGGGATGGAGCGAGGTTGGTCGAGTTTTCGTGCTGGGGTGTTACACCATGTTCCGTGTAATTGTCCTGATTTTTCTGGCGGCTCTTGTCT
>CAIQPV010000646.1 GCA_903873725.1 uncultured Nitrosomonadales bacterium | reverse complement strand
TGTGGACTTCCCCGATTTCAGTAGACATTTGATAATGTCGAAAATGAAACGGAGAGGTTTATATGCAACGCATCAGATATACGGAAGAATTTAAAGCAGAAGCCGTATGCAAATAATTATCCCTATGTCTGGTTTTGGTGAGCGCTTTCGGCGTGCGGGCTACGCCGTACCGAAACCATTAATCGAGATTGATGGAAAGCCAATTGTCGCTCATGTCATGGATATGTTCCCGTGTGAGCAGGATTTCATTTTTATCTGCAACCAGGATCATTTAAGCAACCCAGATTACTGCATGGAATCAATCCTTCGGCAGTACTGTCCCACTGGTCGCATCATCGGCATCCCCCCGCACAAGCTCGGGCCGATTCATGCGGTACGTCAAGTTGAGCATTTAATTGATCCCGATCGCCCAGTTGTCGTCAACTACTGCGACTTTACTTGTTATTGGGACTGGCAACACTTTAAGAAATTCGTTGCCAATACAGGTTGCGCAGGTGCCATACCGGCCTATAAAGGCTTTCATCCCCATACACTCGGCAGCACCAATTACGCGTATATGCGCGAAACGAATGGCTGGGTTCAGGATATACAAGAAAAGCAACCCTATACGAATAATCGCATGGAGGAATACGCTTCCAGCGGAACCTATTACTTCGCTTCTGGCAAGATATTAAGCGAAGCTTTCCGCAAGACAATGGATCAGGAATTGAATGTGAATGGTGAGTATTACGTCAGTCTTGCGTACAAACCTATGCTCGCATCAAATCGACCTGTGGCTGTTTATCCGCTTCAACATTTCATGCAGTGGGGCACCCCTCAAGATGTTGCAGAATACAATGGTTGGTCGGCAGCATTCAGGCGCCTGATCGCAACAGAAAGCATGCCACCCGCGCCACAAGGATCATTGGTGGTGCCAATGGCAGGATTAGGCCAGCGTTTCGTCAATGAAGGTTACAGTGTGACCAAACCTCTGATTCCTGTCTCAGGAAAGCCTATGGTAGCCCAAGCCACACACGATCTTCCTGCAGCCAATCATCAAGTTTTCGTCTTGCGCAATGACATGCCAGGCCAACAAGAAATCTCTGACGAACTCAAACACATTTATTCAGAAGCAGTAATTGAAACAATCCCGGCTGTTACTGAAGGTCAGGCCTGTACTGCTTTGATCGGTCTTGAAGCGCTTGAGCGCGCAATTGGCAGTGTGCCTGGACCTGTCACATTTGGTGCCTGTGATAACGGAGCGCTATACGATGCCGAAGCTTTCCAGCAGTTAGCTGACAACACAGATGTAGACGTGATTGTCTGGGGTGTTCGCGGTCACGCCAATGCAGCGCGCCACCCCCAAATGTATGGTTGGATCAATGCAGAAAATGGATTGATTCGTGGCATTTCAGTCAAAACACCGCTTGATTCGCCTGCGACTGACCCCATCGTTTTAGGTACTTTCACATTCCGACGTGCTGAAGATTTTCGCCGGGTAGTGGAACATTTAATTGCCCGTGATGGCCGAATCAACGGCGAGTTTTATATCGACTCTTGCATTAACGATGCCATTGAGCTTGGTTTGCGCTGTCATTTGTTTGAGGTAGATAATTTCTTGTCCTGGGGTACTCCCAATGACTTACGTACCTTTGAATACTGGCAATCCTGTTTTCATAAATGGGCTGGTCATCCCTATCGCCTGGAACTGGACGGTCGAGTACCCAAGGAGGCATTGCACGCATTGGAAGTGAGTTATCAGTCAATCCTTCCTGAATTACCGGGCGGTATCGCATGATCAGACGCGAGTTATCCATTTTCCTTATCGTCGGATCATTGA
>CAIQPV010000645.1 GCA_903873725.1 uncultured Nitrosomonadales bacterium | reverse complement strand
CCTAAAAAACGTAGTTGGCGGAGAGTTTTCTGGTATTTCAACGGATTATGCCGTTTTTGTAGGTGCGAATTTATTCGCACATAACTTGTTGAGCGTGCGAATAAATTCGCACCTACGAACCCTTCAACTGAGGTTTTTAGGATGAATGACTTAATGTTGAGATTTGTATCGGGGACAATTCTGGCCGCGGTTCTGCTTGTGCTAAGCACGGGAGCAGAGGCGGGCTTGAAGGAGGCGCAGGATGCATACGATAAAGGGAATTTTTCGCTTGCATTTAAGGAGTTCAGGTTGCTTGCGGTGAAAGGGGACGCTGCAGCCCAGTTCGGTCTTGGACAAATGTACCATGAAGGTCAGGGCGCGCCGCAGGATTACAGGATGTCTATGTTGTGGTTTCGGAAAGCCGCAGAGCAGGGAAATGCCACCGCCCAGTTCAATCTGGGGGCAATGTACTGTGAAGGAAAAGGGGTGCGAAGGAAGAATTGCGGAGAGGCCCTGCTATGGTACCGCAAGGCGGCAGTTCAGGGTAATGCCCGCGCTCAGCTCGCACTTGCCAAGGTGTATTCAAAAGGGCAGGGGGTAGTGAAGAATTTAAAGGAGGCCGCACTATGGTACCGCAAATCGGCTGAGCAGGGAGACGCGGCTGAACAGTACAATCTCGGCCAGATGTTTGCAAAAGGTAAAGACGTGCCGCTGGACTACAAGGAGGCTGCCGAGTGGTATCGCAAATCGGCTGATCAAGGCAATTTGCAGGCACAGCGCAGTCTTGCGCAGATGTACGCCAACGGACAGGGTGTGCCGAAGGATTACAAGGCGGCCGAGTCTTGGTATGTCAAGGTGGCCGACAAGGGAAGTGCATCGGAGCAATATGCCTTGGGGGAAATGTATGCCAAAGGCAGGGGGGTTCCGCAGGATTACAAGGAAGCCATAGCCTGGTACCGCAAGGCTGCCGACCGGGGATATTTGCCCGCGCAGATGGTTCTGGGCGCGATGTACGCCAATGCACAAGGCGTGCCGCAGGACAACAGCGAAGCGGCATCGTGGTATCGCAAGGCGGCAGAGCAGGGAAATCTCCCGGCGCAGTTGAAGCTCGGGATGATGTCTGCCCAGGGACAAGGGGTCAAGAAAGACTATGGTGAAGCTGCGACGTGGTATCGCAAGGCGGCGGAACGGGGGGATGTGTCGGCACAGTTGGCACTGGGAGTGATGTACGCCAATGGGCAAGGCGTGCAGCAGGACTACAGGGAGGCTGTCAACTGGTATCGCAAAGCGGCAGAACAGGGCAATGCAACGGCACAAAACAATCTCGGGGTGAAATACTTCAATGGACAGGGCGTCCCGCAGGATTACAAAGAGGCGGCATCGTGGTATCGCAAGTCGGCTGAACAGGGCACTGGCGCTGCACAGAGCAATCTCGGATTAATGTACACCAAAGGGCAAGGCGTACCTTATGACCTGGTGCAAGCGCACAAATGGCTCAACCTGGCGGCCGGAGCGGGGGATCAGAACGCTCTGGAAGAAAAGAGAATTGTTGAAGCCGGCATGACTCAAAAACAAATTGATAATGCGCAAACATTGGCCCGTGAATGGACTGTTCAATCGGGTGTTTTACCCCAGCCGACCAAAGATGCGGGTGCCGAGTGAGCGTGGTAGCGGCATGATGGTTATGGTGGGCGATACTTTTTACATCTGTTGATTTGCTTAGACGTATGAATGTCTCAGTTGTGCCAGCACCTGACCGTGCATTGGTAAGTGGCATTTTAAACCCTAATTATCGTTACCCACAAAACACTGCGGGTAAGATCATAAATTACCCACAATATTACCCGCACTTAAGCTTTTTTGCAATCTATACACCACTATGTACCATAACGTACCAGAACGTACCATTATCATTGTTTATCAATCAGTTATTTTAGTTTTTCCGTCTGGGAACAAGACATCCTGAAACCCAAAGAGACGCATATTTTTTATCCGCATCGGATACAAAATTCCATCCAGATGATCGCACTCATGTTGCACCACACGGGCATGGAATCCGCTCACCGTGCGGTCAATCAAAGCGCCGTATTCATCACAGCCCTGATAACGGACATTTTTGAAACGCGGCACCATACCGCGCATGCCCGGCACGCTTAAACAGCCTTCCCAATCTTCTTCCGTGTCGTCCCCCAAAGGGGTGATGAGCGGATTCAGCAACACCGTGTCCGGCACCGGTTCGGCATCGGGATAGCGCGGATTATGCCGCATGCCGAAAATCACCACCCGCAGGCCCACGCCGATTTGCGGAGCGGCCAAACCCACGCCATCCAGCGCGTTCATGGTGTCGCGCATGTCGGCAAGCAAGGCGTGTAATTCCGGAGTGTCGAAATAAATCAACTCGTCGGAACGGCGCAACAGATGCATATCGCCCATCCGCAGTACCGGCCTAATCGCCATCGCACCCCACCAAGCATTCGAGAATGTTGCGCACGTGCGCCATGGCCGATTGCGCCACTGCACTGACCGATTCCAGATGCACTGCGTCAAGGCTGCTACCGCGCCCGGCAGCATGATTTACCACCACGGCGATGGTCGCATAACTAAGCCCCAGTTCTTTTGCCAGGGAGGCTTCCGGCATGCCGGTCATGCCGACCATATCCGCGCCGTCGCGCTCATAGCGCGTGATCTCCGCCGCCGTTTCCAGGCGCGGCCCCTGCACGGCCGCATATGCGCCGCCATCCACACACTTCTCGTTGGCATCCCGTGCCGCATCCAGTATCCGGGCGCGCAACCGGGGGCAATAAGGGTGTGTAAAATCAATATGGGTCAGCGGACGGTCCAGACCGTCAAAAAAAGTGAATTTGCGGCCATACGTGTAATCAATGATCTGGTCCGGAACGACAATGACACCCGGATTCAGGTCATCGCGTATGCCTCCCACCGATGCGACCGCTACTACGCTATTGGCTCCCTGATTATGCAGCGCCCACAGGTTGGCACAGTAATTCACCCTGTGCGGCGGAATGGTATGCCCATAACCGTGCCGGGCAATAAACACCACCTCATGCTGTTTGATGGTGCCAAAGGTCAATGCCCCGGACGGTTCCCCATAAGGTGTACGCATCACCTGCCGGTGCGTGATTTGAAGATTGGCCAACTGCGTCAGCCCCGTTCCGCCTATGATCGCTAACATCGTTACGTTTCCTTGGTTGCGTAAATCGCGGGAAGGTTGCGCCATGCCCCGTGTATGTCCATGCCGAAACCGAATACGAAACGGTCGGGCAATTCCATGCCTACAAAGTCGGCGCGTATCGGCTTGCTCCTGCCATTCAGTTTGTCGGCAAACACCGCGCAATAAAACCCTGCGGCACCCAGTTCCAGCACGCGCTGTTTGACTGCCGCCAGCGTCTCGCCCTCATCGAGAACATCGTCCACCACCAGCACGATCTTGCCGCGCACGTTTTCACGCGGTTCAACCTTCCAGCACAACGCCCCGCCGTGCAGCCCGTTGCCGTAGCGTGAAACATCGATGTAATCGAAATCGAGCGGAAAATCAAGCAGCGGCAGCAGTTGCCCGGTAAATACCACCGCTCCGCCCATCACCGACAAAACCAGCGGGTGTTTGTCCGCCAATGCGGTATTGATTTCCTGTGCCACACGCCCCACTGCCGCTTGCACCTCATCCGCAGTAACTATCAATTCCGCTTGTTGCAGGGTAATGCGCGCTTCCCGGTTGTTCAGCATTTTACAGTAGCAAGATAGGCGGCGAACTCGTCGCGCAATTCCGGATGTTTCAGTCCGAACGCAACTTGTGCCTGCAAATAACCCAGCTTGGAACCGCAATCATAACGGATGCCGTTGAAGCGATAGGCCAGCAACTGTTCTTCCAGCATCAGCGCGGCAATCCCGTCGGTCAACTGGATTTCCCCTCCGGCGCCCGGTTTGACATGCGCCAAGTGGTGAAAGATGCGCGGGGTCAGGATGTAGCGCCCGACCACCGCAAGGGTGGACGGCGCCACCTCCGGCATGGGCTTCTCTATAATGCCGTTGACCCGTTCCACGTCCGCTTCCAGATTGGTGCTGCTGACGATGCCATATTGCCGGGTTTGCCCGCGCGGCACGTCCTGCACTCCAACTATGGAACAATGATGGCGCGCGAAGACATCCACCATTTGCTTCATGATGGGAATTTCACCGTCAATCAGATCGTCGGCAAGTAGCACAGCAAACGGCTCATCCTGCACCACCGGTTGCGCGCAGAGCACGGCATGCCCCAGCCCCAGCGCCTCGACCTGACGGATGTAGATGCAATTCACATGCTTGGGTATCACTTCCTGCACGATGCGCAGCAACTCATTCTTGCCGCGCATGGCGAGTTCCGCTTCCAGTTCGTAGGCCTTGTCGAAATGGTCTTCGATGGAACGCTTGTTGCGCCCGGTGATGAACACCATGTCGGTGATGCCCGCCGCTACCGCCTCTTCCACCGCATACTGGATCAACGGCTTTTCAACCACTGCCATCATCTCCTTGGGGCTGGCCTTGGTGGCGGGCAGGAAACGGCTGCCCATGCCGGCTACCGGGAATACTGCTTTGGTTATTTTCTTCATGCTGATTCCTGTTGTTTTAATATTTGCGTAAATTGTTGTTCATCGAGCACCGCGACATTCAACTCCCGCGCCTTGTCCAGTTTGCTGCCCGCCTCCGCACCTGCCACCACGTAATCGGTTTTTTTCGATACGCTGCCCGCCACCTTCGCGCCCAGCTCTTCAAGCAGGGCTTTCGCCTCGTCCCGGCTCATGGATGCAAGTGTACCAGTCAGCACGAAAGTTTTGCCGCTTAGCGGCAGCACCGCGAGACGTTCGCCTGCCTGCTCTGTCCAGTTTATCCCGCTGGCGCGTAAATTGGCGATCACCGCGCAGTTATGCGGTTCGGCAAAAAAAGCGGTAATGCATTGCGCCACCACCGGCCCCACATCCGGCACCTGCTGCAGACGCGCTTCATCCGCCGCCATGAGATTAACCAGCGATCCGAAATGGCGCGCCAAATCCTTTGCCGTCGCCTCGCCCACATTGCGGATACCCAGCGCATAGATAAAGCGCGCCAGGGTCGTTTGCCTGCTGCGCGCGATCGCCTCCAGCAGATTGTTGGCCGACTTGTCGCCCATGCGCTCCAAGTCGGACAGCACTGATAATTCAAGATGATACAGATCAGCCGGGGTCTGCACGAGTTGCTGATCCACCAGTTGTTCCACCAGTTTGTCACCCAGCCCTTCGATGTCGAGCGCGCGCCTGCCGGCAAAGTGCAGTAGCGCCTCCTTGCGTTGCGCAGGGCAGAACAATCCGCCGGTGCAGCGCCAGTTGGCCTCGCCTTCTTCGCGCATGATGGCACTGCCGCAGACCGGGCATTTGCCACCAAGGCGTTGATAGAGGTTGAATGGCTCCCCCGTATTCGCCGGGCGCAGGTCAAGCACCACCCCGACCACCTCAGGAATCACGTCGCCCGCGCGGCGCACGATCACCGTATCGCCGATGCGCACATCCTTGCGCCGCGTTTCGTCCTCATTGTGCAGCGTGGCATTGCTTACCGTGGTGCCGCCGACAAATACCGGCTCCAGCTTGGCCACCGGAGTAAGTTTGCCGGTGCGCCCGACCTGGATGTCTATGTCACGCACCACGGTCATCTGTTCTTCCGCCGGAAATTTGTGCGCCACCGCCCAGCGCGGCTCCCGCGACACGAAGCCCATCTGCGCCTGCAAGGCGAGACTGTTGACCTTGTAAACCACACCGTCAATGTCAAACGGCAAGCTATCGCGTTTCGCCGCAATACGACGGTGGAATTCAACCAGTCCTTGCGCACCATGCACCGCCTCGAGTTCATCGCTGACCGGCATTCCCGTCCCGCGCAATGCCTCAAGCACCCCACTGTGCGTCGAAGGCAATGCCCAACCCCTTACCTCGCCCAAGCCATAAGCAAAGAACGACAGCGGACGCCGCGCGGCCAGCGCCGGATCAAGCTGCCGGATGCTGCCCGCTGCGCCGTTGCGCGGATTCACCAGCGTGGGCAAGCCCTGTTCCCGCTGCCGTTCGTTGTAACGCTCAAAATCGCGGCGGCTCATATATATTTCGCCGCGCACTTCCAGCACCGGTGCATCGCAGCCAGCCAGCCGCAGCGGAATCTGATGAATGGTGCGGATATTCTGAGTGACATCCTCGCCGGTTTCGCCGTCGCCACGCGTGGCGGCTTGTACCAGCACCCCCTGCTCGTAGCGCAGATTGATCGCAAGACCGTCGAATTTCAGTTCGCAGGCATATTCGACAGGCGGGTCATTTTCGCTCAACCCCAATTCCTTGCGCACGCGCGTATCGAATGCATGCGCACCTTGATCGCTGATGTCTGTCTCGGTGCGTATCGAAAGCATGGGTACGGCATGGCGCACCGGCGCGAAGCCATCGAGTATTTTGCCGCCGACACGCAGGGTAGGAGAATCAGGCGTGGCGAATTCTGGATGTTGCGCTTCCAGTTGCTGCAATTCGCGGAACAGGCGGTCATATTCCGCATCGGGAATCCGTGGGCTGTCCAGCACATAATACTGGTAACTATGTTTCTCGATTTCCGCACGCAGGGCTGCGATGCGTTGCGCTACGGATGGATTCATCTATGAGAACAACCTGCGCGCCTGCGCGCTACCGGGCACCACCTTTCCGGCCAGCATCCGGTTTTCAATGGCAGCGACCTGTTCTCTGATCTGCGCGATACCAGGTTCACCCAGTGCGACGCGGTGGTCATCCATCACCGCCGCGCGCAAGTCCATCGCCAGTTGCCGGGCCAACACCGCCATCTCGTCAAAGCGCTGCACGGGCTGTTCCACGCGCGGCACGTCCAGCAACAAAGTGAGTCCGTTGACCCACACCTGAGCCAGTGTATGATGTTGAAATGGTATATTTTCATAGTTGCCAAGACTGAACACGGTATGTCCATCGGCATCAGGCAGATGGAACGCTCCGTCGGCTTGCAAGGCCATGCCATGCAACTCGGCTACCCGTGCAATCTCCCCTCCGGAAAAGGTGCGTTCCCCGCTGGGCAGGATGTTGAGCCCTATCATCTGGTCAACCCCGGCGCAGAAGCTATCCAGCTCCTGCGCGCGCGCGCAGGCTGCGGCCACGTCGGGCAGCTCTGCCCGCGCATCCAGTTGGGTGGCGATGTCGCGCGCCAGATCGCGGAAGTCGCTCAGGCGCACTTCGCTCACAGGGCCGGAACGATCCGCCAACTGTATGGACAGTTTGAAAGCGGCGTAGAACAAATGGCTTTCGGCAATTACTTTTTCCCATGCGCCGGTCGTCGCGTTCAGCCCGCAGGCATGCACGCTCTTGCCGAAATCAAAACGTTTTTGCCACAGCAGGGCCAGCGAATCAGCGCCTGCAGGAACATCAAACGTCAACACGGCAATATAGTCGGTGTTTTCATCCAGCAGGGCGCACACGCCGTCCATGGCAGGCACGCGCAAAGGTTCGGCGGGCAACGGCTCGCCGGACGATGGGTCACCGGATGGTAACGGCTCCATCTGTCCGCCCGTCGCCTCATCCCCGACCTGTATTTCTAAGGGCGGACTATATAGCGCATCCTCATGCGTTTGCTCGAATGCCGCGCGGAACCTCCGACGGAACTTGCGCTGCTGCCACCAGCTATAAACATAAACCGCAATAATCACGGCGATGCCGATAATCAACAGACTGGTTTGAAATTCATTCATAAAATTGCACCGTGCATCAATTCCGTCCAGCCTCAGGATGGTTACGGATTGCCTGACTTTGTTATTGGCGGCTTTACAATCAAGGCCTATCCCTTGCGGGTTCAGCCAAGCCTGCAAAAATTGCTGGCAGGATTATCTCAAGTGTGCCGCAAAATGGCAAAGAATGGGCATCACCCCGCCTTCGCGAGGGTGACAGGGAATGACGATAGGTGTAGATTATGGCCGTTATCGGTATAGCTCTTAATTTTTTCCACCCGATTAAATACCCACACCTCTTCTTGGTACAAGAAATGTAAGCAGACTCAGTTTGAATCTGCCTAATATTTAATCAGTGCACATCTAAACAGGACGCAAAGCGTCGGAAGCTGCATTCCCACGCGGGAGCATAGGAACGATCAGTTACTGAAAATAGTATGGAGGCATATTTGGCAAAGTTCAGGTGCACTGAATTTATCCTAAAAAACTCAGTTGATGGGTTTGTAGGTGCGTATTTATTCGCACGCTCAACGAGTTATATGCGAATGAATTCGCACCTACAAAAGCGGCATAATCCGTTGAGAAATGTGAATAACCTTCGTCAACTGAGGAATTAAGGTTTATCGCTTGACCGCGGCAAGCAAGCTGGTGTCGAGCAGCGTGGACGTATCTGCGCCCATATCGATCAATCCCTGCTCCAGCAAGAAACGCTGGACTGCCTCCACACTTGCCCCGACCGCAGGCTGTTCACCGGACAGCAGTTCGCTGTTGCGCTGTGTTTCAAGCAACTCGATGCCCTGCATCGCGCTACCGAACTCGGTCGCATCCATATGTTCGTGTTTAGACATGATCTGCATGGCCTGCTCCGGTCGGGTGTGGATGAATTCCAACGCGCGATTCCAGTCCTGCACCCATTCCATCATTTCATTGTGGTACTTTCCTATATCATCATCGCGGGCCAACAGCACATCAAGAATTTTTCCGGGTACACGGGCACTGTCGAACAAAACGTGCGCGCCAACCTCGGTAAGATGCGCACGCAAGGCCCCGGCGGTAACCACCGCATCCACTTTGCGGGCACGGAATGCTGATTCCTGCTCAGCCGCCGTCAACGTGACAACTTCCACATCACCGGCCTGCATCCCTGCGCTTTTCAACGCCAGGCTCAGGAAATATCTTCCTTGCACAGAATTCTCCACCCCGATCCGGTGACCCTGCAATTGTTTCATGTCCGTAATGCCCGATGCCGCCAGGATTACGTCCGCACCATTGGAAGCATCCAACAGCAACACAATTTTGAGGCCGGGAATCTCGCGGTTCAGTTGCAATGCCTCGCCCAGGGGGACTGCGGCAAGGTGCAGTTCATGTCTGCGGAAAGCCTGTTGCACTTCGGAAACATTGCCATATTCGGCGATGCGCAGATTGAGCGCCGAAAAATAGCCCAGTTCGCGCGCCAGATAAACCGGCTCATAGCCCGGCTTCACAGCGGAACCGAACAGCAAAGGCGGTGCAGGCGTTTTTTCGCATGCTGCCAGCAATACCGGCAACAGTACAGCCGCAATAATCCCGGATATGAATTTCATTTCAGTAATGCCCACTTATGCAAGCGGCAGTTCACCGGTCTCCGTTCCAATAGTGGCGACCTCATGCACTGCCTTAATAAACTCCGCCTGCTCGTGCAACTGCACCAGCATATCGGGATGCGGGCGTCCGCGCATTTGTGCCAGACGCGCCTTGCTGGTCACCGGCATTTCCCAGTGCAGCCCGCCCAGCAATTCATCCGCCGAGTCCGGCTTGTTGCACACCAGCACCATGTCGCAGCCAGCGTTCAGTGCAGCTTGCGCGCGCTGAACAATGCGACCCGCCACGGTCGCGCCTTCCATGCTGAGATCGTCACTGAAAATGCAGCCCTCGAAACCCAATTCGCCGCGCAGGATTTTTTTAAGCCAGACGGCCGAAAAACCGGCCGGATGATTGTCCACTTTGGGATAGATGACATGCGCGGGCATCACTCCAGTCAAACCGAAATTCACCAGTTGGCGAAACGGGATCAGGTCGCATAATTCGATGTCCGTGTAACTGCGTTCATCCACCGGAATTTCCAGATGCGAATCGGCGCGCACGAATCCGTGTCCGGGAAAATGCTTGCCCACCGTGTGCATGCCGCTCTGTTTCAGTCCCAGCAACAGGCTATGCGCCAGCTCGGAGATGGCCTGCGGGTCGGAATGAAAAGCGCGGTCACCGATCACCGAGCTTGACCCGAAATCCACATCCAGCACAGGCGTGAAACTGAAATCCACACCGCAGGCGCGCAATTCGGCTGCCAGCACATAACCCGCCTGTTGCGCCAGATGCTTGGCACGTTTTGGATGTTGATCCCAGATTTTTCCCAGCTCGCGCATCGCGGGAATGCGCGTAAAACCTTCGCGAAAACGCTGTACCCTGCCCCCTTCGTGATCCACCGCAATCAGCAGCGGCGGGCTGCGCAGCGCATGAATGCAGGCTGTCAGTTCGGCAAGCTGGCGCGGTGACTCATAATTGCGTGCGAATAAAATTATCCCTCCCACCAGCGGATGGCGCAAGCGTGCCTCGTCCTCCGGTGTCAATACAGTCCCTGCAATATCCAGCATGACCGGGCCGATACCCATCAATCTTCTCCTAATCCTTTTCCAGAACCACAAACGCCACCGCAACGTCCTTCTCGTCGCTGAGGCTGAGATGATGGCGCGTCACGCCCATGCGTTCCACATGATTCGCCAGCGTTTCGTCGAATGCCAGCAGCGGCTTGCCCAGCTCGTCGTGGCCGACACTAATGCTGCGCAGGGTAACATTGCCGCGCAGTCCAGTGCCCATCGCCTTGGCAAAGGCCTCCTTGGCGGCAAAGCGTTTCATCAGGTAACGGGCCGGATCGGCGCTGGCGGAGTAACCCGCCATTTCTGTTTCACTTAACAGGCGTTGCGCAAAACGCTCTCCATATTGCTCGTACAGGCCGCGTATGCGGCTGTAGGAAACAATGTCGGTGCCGATACCAAAAATCATCCGTTATTCCCGTGAAGGCGGGAACCCGGCGGTAATTAAACCCTTCATCTTTTTCACCGCCTGCTCCAGTCCGATGAACACTGCCTCGGCAATGATGGCGTGGCCAATATTAAGTTCGCAAATGTGGGGAATCGCGACGATGGGCTGCACGTTGTGATAGTTGAGACCATGCCCGGCGTTCACCTGCAAGCCCAGCACATGGCCGTGGGCCACCGCGCGCTGTATGCGAGCCAGCTCGTGTCCGCGTTCATGCACGCAACCTGCATCGGCATATTTGCCGGTGTGAATTTCCACCACCGGCGCACCGGCATGTTTGGCTGCGTCCAACTGTTTCTCGTCCGCATCGATAAACAACGAAACACGTATACCCGCCGCTGTACACCGTTCGGTGGCACGTTTCACCGCATCGAAGTGCCTCACCGCGTCAAGCCCGCCTTCGGTAGTCAACTCCTCGCGCCGTTCAGGCACCAGACAGATGTCGTGCGGCTTGATGCGCAGCGCATTTTCAATCATCTCGTCGGTGACCGCGCATTCGAGATTCATGCGTGTCTGCAACATGGTGCGCAGAATTTCCACATCGGCATCCTGAATATGGCGGCGGTCTTCGCGCAGATGCAAGGTGATCGCATCTGCTCCCGCCTCTTCGCAAATCAGCGCAGCACGAACCACATTGGGATAGTTTGTTCCCCGCACCTGGCGCAGTGTGGCGACATGGTCTATATTCAATCCTAGTTTAATCATCGTTTAATTCCACTATTTTCCAAACAAAGTCTGCAACGTAACAGAGGCGGATTCAGGATGCAACAGGCGAAATACTCCTCAAAGCTTCTGCAAGTCCTTTATCAATTCCCGCGTATGCAGCGTCTTGCCTGCAAGATGGTGGTTCAGCAGCATGCGCATCAACTGTTTGCTTTGCTGCGCGCTGAGCGGATCCCGGTAGTCGTCGGCGGCCATGTCTTGCAGGGTTTTACCCAGTAGCGGCAAACCCTGTTCCGCATCACGCGAAGCCCCGTATTCGACCACATAACGATAATGCGCGGCTGGTTCTATCGGCTGACCGCTGTCTGCCTCGTGTTCCAGCAGCAGCGCATAACCCAGCTCCTGCAACAGGTGTTTCTCGAAACAGCGCAGCGTGGCCGCATGGTCTGATTGTTGCGCCAGTCGATGCAATGTCTGCTGGTAATAATCGAACAGTTGTTCATGGGGGTCGTCACGGGCCATCAGGTTTAGCAGCAGTTCGTTCAAATAAAAACCGCACAACAGCGACGTGCCCTGCAATTGCGGCTGCCCACCCTGCCATTCGGCGCTGTGCAGGGTGCGTAATTCATGTTTACCGAACCAGCTCATGGTCAACGGCTGAAAACCCATCAGCAGCCCGCGCAGAGCCGATCTCGGTCGCCGTGCACCGCGCGCCACCAGCGCCACGCGACCGCAATTGCGGCTGAGAACTTCCAGCACCAGACTGGTTTCGCGGTAGGGATAACTGTGCAGTACGAAAGCCGGTTGATCTTCCAGCCGGTGTTTATGCGCTGTCATTCATGTTCCGGAATTTTATTCATAACCGAGTGACTTCAAGACTTGCGGGTTGTCCGCCCAGCCGCTGCGCACTTTGATCCAAACTTCAAGGAACACTTTGGCATCGAACATTTTTTCCATGTCCAGCCGTGCCTGGGTGGCGATTTCTTTCAGCTTGGCGCCATTCTTGCCGATCAGCATGACTTTGTGTGCTTCCTTGTCCACCAGAATAGCGGCATGAATTCTGCGCATGCCGCTGTCTTCCTGCTTGAACTGTTCGATGATCACGCTGACCGAATAAGGCAGTTCTTCGCCGGTGAAACGAAAGATTTTTTCGCGCAGCAATTCGGCGGCAAGAAAGCGTTCGTTGCGGTCGGTAATTTCGTCTGCTGCATAGATCGGGTCGCCGAGCGGCAAAAACTCGCGGATAGCTTCCAGCAAGGTATCAAGCTGCTTGTCGTGCTTGGCGCTGACCGGTACGATGGCGGCAAAATGAAACTCGGTGGCAATGCCTTCAATGAATGGCAGCAGCTCGCTCTTGTCAACCATGACGTCTACTTTGTTGATGACCAGTATCACCGGCACGCCTTTGGGCAACATCTTCAAAACCTGCTGATCGCGCTCATCATAGTGGCGCGCTTCGAGCACAAACAGCACCACGTTCACGTCGCGCATGCTGTTGGTCACCACACGGTTCATGCCACGGTTGAGCGCATTCATGTGCTGCGTCTGAAAGCCGGGTGTGTCAACAAATACGAACTGGCTTTGCCCATCGGTCAGGATGCCGGTGATGCGGTGGCGCGTGGTCTGCGCCTTGCGCGAGGTAATGCTGATTTTCTGCCCGATCAGATGATTGAGCAGCGTGGATTTGCCCACGTTCGGACGCCCGACGATGGCAATGAAGCCGCTATGAAATGGAGTAGTGTCGCTCATGGTTTGAAATTGAGTTGCAGATAAGCGGCTTCGGCTGCAGCCTGTTCAGCAGCGCGGCGGCTGACCCCCTCGCCGCATGTTGTTATTTTAAGTTGCGCAATCTCGCATTGGACTTGAAACAGTTGCGCATGCGCCTCGCCCTGGGTGGCAAGAACAGTATATTTTGGCAACGAAAGCCGTTTGCCTTGCAGATATTCCTGCAACAGCGTCTTAGCGTCTTTGCCCAGCGTTTGCACATCGGCCTGGGCAATGAACGGAACGTACAGACCGAGCACTATCTTTTGCGCCGCTTCGAAACCGGCATCCAGAAACACTGCACCGAACAAGGCTTCCAGCGCATCGGCAAGAATTGAAGGACGGCGAAATCCAGCGCTCTTGCGCTCGCCTTCGCCCAGCAGCAGCAGTTCGCCCATCTGTAATTGCTGTGCCAGAATAAACAGGGTCTGCTGGTTCACCAGATTGGAACGCAGGCGCGACAGGTCTCCTTCAGGCAAATCAGGGAAGCTGTCATACAGGTGTTTGGCGATCACGCAATTCAACACGCTATCACCCAGAAATTCCAGTCGTTCGTTGTGAGCCTGGCTGTGGCTGCGGTGCGTCAGCGCGCGCTGCAACAACTGCGGCTGCGCAAACACATAGCCGAGCTGACTGCACAACGCATCACGGCTCATCACCTTATTTGGCAGTACTGCTCGGGCTAAATTCCAGCAACAGACTGGCATTCCCGGCCAACGGAATCTTTACCGAATAGCTGGCACTCAAGACAATTCCGCCGCCATCCTTGGTCACTTCTATGTCGTCCGCTTTAACGTCAGTAATATTAGAAATTGCGATACGCCTGGAATATGACGCCTTAATGTCATGCACCGTGGCATTTTTCATGTCCGGATCGTTAGCCACCTCCTTAAACTTGCTGCTGATTGTTCTATCATTAAGATACGCCGGGACGATCTTAATGGCGCCAGCTGCCACAAATATCAGAACAACCACGACCTTCAGTAAACCGGAAAGACTTACCCCATGCTGCTTGTTCGCCATTGCCTCCATCATACCCTCCTCAATTGCCACTCAGTTAATAGATAAACCGATCCGTTTGAGATCGCCGAAATTCATCCAGACCAGAAATGCCTTGCCGACTATCATATTGTCCGGCACGAAACCCCAGTAACGGCTGTCGCGGCTGTTATCGCGGTTGTCTCCCATCATGAAATAATGCCCGTCCGGCACCGTGCAGTGCATTTCTTCATCAGTATAACTGCAGTTATCACGATGCGGGAATTCCGCTATTGCGCCCAAGTGCACATCAGGCATCTCCGGGTTAATCAGCACCGCATGGTTATGCCCATCCAGATTCTCGTTGCGCCGCTCGGTATGCACAAACTTCAACCCGCTTTCCACATAATTATAATCACCGTCCGGCTGCTGCTCCTGCAGCACGCCATTCACGTACACTTTCTTGTTACGGTACATAATTTTATCGCCGGGCACGCCGACCACCCTCTTAATATAATCCACCGACGGATCTTCCGGGTAATGGAACACCATCACATCGCCACGGTGAGGATCGTTGAGCTGGACGATTTTCTGGCTGATAATGGGCAGACGGATACCGAAGGTGAACTTGTTCACCAGAATGAAATCTCCCACCTGCAAGGTGGGGATCATCGAACCGGACGGTATCTTGAACGGCTCTACCAGGAACGAGCGCAACAGGAACACTGCGAGTATCACTGGGAAAAAACTCTTGGCATACTCGGCCCACCACGGCTCCTTCTCCTCTGCAGCACGCTTCGGGCGGAACATAAAATGATCCAGCAGCCACGCACTACCGGTGACAACCAGCAGCAAAAACATAATTAAAGCAAAATCCATTCAACTTCCTTTTCAATCCGGAAAAACATTAGCCCAAAAAACCCAGCTTCACCACAGAGACACAGAGGCACCGAGTAAAAACAAACCGTTGCTTCGTTTCTTTGCTCACCCACTGGCTGAACAACCCATTAACCCCCACTGTCTTTCTCTGTGCCTCTGTGTCTCTGTAGTAAGGAATTTGGGTTTAATGCAGTTTTTAAACTACTTGTCACCCACCTGTAAAATAGCAAGGAACGCTTCCTGCGGAATTTCCACACTGCCAACCTGCTTCATCCGTTTCTTGCCCGCCTTCTGCTTTTCCAGCAACTTGCGTTTGCGCGAAATGTCGCCGCCGTAACATTTGGCCAGCACATTCTTGCGCAGCGCCTTGACGTTCTCGCGCGAGATAATGTTGGCGCCGATGGCCGCCTGGATTGCCACGTCGAACATCTGGCGCGGAATCAACTCGCGCATCTTGGCCGCCACTTCGCGACCGCGGTACTGGCTGTTGCTGCGATGCAGAATGATGGAAAGCGCATCCACTTTCTCGCTGTTGATCAGCATGTCAACTTTCACAACATCAGCCGGACGGTATTCCTTGAACTCGTAATCCATCGAAGCGTAACCCCGCGAAATGGATTTCAGCCGGTCGAAGAAATCAAGAACAATTTCCGCCATCGGAATTTCATATACCAGCAATACCTGCTTGCCATGATAGCTCATGTTGATTTGTGAGCCGCGCTTCTGGGTGCACAGCGTAATCACCGCACCGACGTATTCCTGAGGCATATACAGGTTGACCGTGACAATCGGCTCACGTATTTCCTCAATTTTTGAAGGGTCTGGCATCTTGGACGGATTGTCCACCATCAGCACCGTGCGGTCGCGCAACAACACTTCGTAAATCACCGTCGGCGCGGTAGTGATCAAGTCCATGTCGAACTCGCGCTCCAGACGCTCCTGCACAATCTCCATGTGCAGCAGGCCCAGAAAACCGCAGCGGAATCCGAAACCAAGCGCCTGCGACACTTCCGGCTCGTATTGCAATGAAGCGTCGTTCAGCTTCAGCTTTTCCAGCGAATCGCGCAGCGCCTCGTACTGGTTGGATTCGACCGGAAACAACCCCGCAAACACTTGCGGCTGCACTTCCTTGAAACCCGGCAAGGCGCTGCTTGCGGGCTTGCCCTGCAAGGTGATGGTATCGCCCACCTTGGCGTCTTTCAACTCCTTGATGCCGGCGATGACGAACCCTACCTGCCCGGCAGAAAGAAGTTCGCGCGGCTGCGACTTGGGGGTGAACACACCGACATTTTCGGTCAGATGCTGCGCGCCGGTCGCCATAAACAGAATTTTATCTTTGGGCTTCAGGGTGCCGTTCACAATTCGCACCAGCATCACCACGCCAACATAATTGTCGAACCAGGAATCGATGATCAGCGCCTGCAACGGCGCAGCCGGGTCGCCCTTGGGCGGGGGCACCTTGGCGATCATTGCATCAAGCACATCCTGCACACCCTCCCCGGTCTTGGCCGAACAACGTACCGCATCGTGCGCATCGATGCCGATGACATCTTCTATTTCCGTGATGGCATTGTCAGGATTGGCCGAAGGCAAGTCGATCTTGTTCAGCACCGGCACCACTTCCACACCGAGATCCAGCGCGGTATAGCAGTTGGCCACGGTTTGCGCTTCCACGCCCTGCGACGCATCCACCACCAGCAGTGCGCCTTCGCAAGCCGACAGCGAGCGCGACACCTCGTAGGAAAAATCCACGTGTCCCGGTGTATCAATCAAATTCAGGTTGTAGACCTGACCGTCACGCGCCTTGTATTTCAACGCGGCAGTCTGCGCCTTGATGGTAATGCCGCGCTCGCGTTCGATATCCATCGAGTCGAGCACCTGCGCTTCCATTTCGCGGTCGGACAGCCCGCCGCACAGCTGGATAATGCGGTCGGCCAAAGTGGATTTGCCGTGGTCGATGTGGGCGATGATGGAAAAATTTCGGATAAATTGCATTAACTTTGTGCCGTAAAAAGCTCCCCGCCAGAATCGGCCGGATTTCGCAAGGCGCGGATTTTAGCCGATTTTGGCGGGATACGCTTGGTACTGCGGTGATTAATTTGTACCGGTGAGCAATTTAATCGAACTGCCAGTTGCTCTATCAAACCTTCGCCTCCTCTCCCGGGTGCCCGGCCAAAAGCTTTTCGGACACATGGGGAGGGATGGGAGATTGGTTACTCTTTGTCTTTGCCCGGTTTTTCGTCGAGCTTGAGAGCTATATAGGAAGTGACATCCTCGCGCCGCACCAGCAAGGCAACATTGTGCCCCTTGGGTATCTGTTTCAGAGCTTCATTGAATTGTTCAACCGAGTTGATTTCAAGATTGTTTATGGCCAGGATGACATCGCCATGTTGCAATTCACGAGCTGCGGCACCCTTTACATCTTCCACTATCAACCCGCCCTTCACCTGCAACTCGTTTTTCTGCTCGGCATTCAATTCTCCCAGAACCAGTCCCAGACGCGCCACGCTTTCACCCGTAGCAACTCCGCCGCCCTGCTGTGCCACCACCTGCTTGTCATCCGGCATTTCACCCACGGTCAGGCTGACTTCCTTGCTCTCTCCCTTGCGCCATAACTGCACGCTTACCTTGCTGCCGGGATGTGTTGCCGCGACGATGCGCGGCAGATCGCTGGATGAAGCAACCGTCTTGCCGTCGAACTTGAGGATCACATCGCTGACCTGAATGCCTGACTTGTCCGCCGCGCCGCCTTTTTCCACATTGCTGATCAAGGCACCACCCGCCTTGCCGAGACCGAATGATTCAGCCAGATCGCGGGTCACTTCCTGAATGCTTACGCCGATGCGCCCGCGCGTGACCTTGCCGGATGCGCGCAACTGATTGGAAACTTCCATCGCCACATCGATCGGAATGGCGAACGACAATCCCATGTAGCCGCCGGAACGGCTGTAGATTTGTGAATTGATGCCGATAACTTCGCCCTTCATGTTGAACAGCGGGCCGCCTGAATTACCGGGATTAATGGCCGCATCGGTCTGGATGAAAGGAACATAATTTTCCTGCGGCAGGGAGCGCCCCTTCGCGCTGACGATGCCCGCCGTCACACTGTTGTCAAAACCAAACGGAGAGCCGATGGCCAGCACCCATTCGCCCACCTTCAGGGCATTGGGGTCACCCTGGGTGATTTTCGGCAGGCCGGTCGCCTCAATCTTGATCAGCGCGACATCAGTGCGCTTGTCGAAACCGATCATTTTGGCCTTGAACTCGCGCTTGTCGGTCAGTCGCACGGTAATCCCATCGGCACTGCCAACCACATGTGCGTTGGTCAAAATGTAACCGTCAGAACTGATGATAAAGCCCGAACCGAGGGACTGTAATTCCCGCTCTTGCGGAGCTTGCTGCGGCGCAAAGCGTTTGAAGAACTCATAGAAAGGATCGCCCTTAGGCAAATTGGGCATGCCCGGCATCACTTGCGTATCGTGAATAATCTGGGTGGTACTGATATTGACCACTGCCGCCCCTTGCTTTTCCACCAGTTCGGTGAAATCGGGAAAGTCCCTGGCCGACGCATGCTGGACAAAAAAACAAATCAGCACAATACCAAATATTTTCTTCAACATATCCTATCCTCTCAATAAGCAAAAAATAAAACGTGTTTGATGGAAACAAAGGCACTTCTAAAAATCAGATTTATAGAAATGCCCATGATTTTTTCAAGGTGCTCAATGACAAACTGAACGGGATGATGCAGACAACCAAGGCTATTGGCTCCCGCCATTGCGTACCGAATCGGCAACCTGCATCACGGTGCGCGGCGGCACTTCCCCCACCACGGTAATCAATTGGCCATTGATCAGTTTGCTATAAACCTGGATTACCCCTTGACTTGACAGACCTTCATGGTCATCTTCATCGCTATCCGACTTTTCGATAAAAACCGAGATGCCGGCCAGCCCGTCGGAAAACACCATTTGAATGACAGGCGCATCCTTTCCGCGCAGTTGGCGGCGAACTTCAGCAATCTTCTTGAATCCGTCCGGAAGTGCATCTACCCGCCAGCCGCTGGCAACGGAATCTGCGGTTGTCTTGGGAACACTGTCGGCAGGATGCGTGTTACCGTCATGAGGTACATCACGGGAGTCATTGTGGGTTTGCCGGACTTTTTGAACATCCGCAGCATGCAAACCGGCTGCTGCCTGGTTCGCAACGACCCATTTCCGGTCGATGTCGCCGCCTATGCTTAACTGGGTAAAAGAATATTGCTCGATCACTCCTCCGCGCTCATCCAGCACTTCCGACTTGAGCAACAAACCGGAAATGCTGTCTGCCCACATCTTATGCATGTAACGAAAATTATCTTTGGGCTGAAAAACCATGCCATGTGCATGGAAACCTGCCAGCCTCACTTCCTCCGCCGTCTTGATCAGATAATTCTTATTCAGCAAAGTAAGCTGCTCCGGCAACAGCGCTGGAAACTCCCGTCCGCCCTGGCGTTGTTCGATCTTGATCTTGCCGTTGCCCAAATCACACCACATCTGATCGTTGTGGCGAATGATCTCGCGCCGCGGGCCGTCCAGGCTCTCCAGCCTGCCATGCTCGCCATCGTGATCAGCGATGTGGGTAATGCGTGAAGTTTCCACATGATCGCCGTATCTGTAAACGAAGGTACCGCTGTAATCGGTCTGATGTGCCGCAAACGCCATGATCTGCAACCAGTTCAAGTCATCCTGCCGTACCGGGTCAGCGCAAGCGCCTGCGGATGCAAGCAGCAAAAGCACCGATAAACATGCGGGTTTTATCACGGCAGCTTGCACTATTGGCCCGCCACGGTGCGGATGTAAGAAGCGGCGCCCTGGACATCGGTACTGGGAGAAAACTCCTGATGCGCCATCAAGTAATCGTTCATCCCGGAACTGACAGGGAAGCTGGCCGGACGCAACGCGGTGGCCTGTTGCTGCATGGCCACCTGCGGAGCCGGTTCCGAACCGATTTGCACCGACAACCACGTGACCAGCGCCAACGCCATAACGGATGCAGCGGCTGACAACGCGAACCATCTCGCGTTCTGCCTGACGCGGCTGTGCGGGGCCAGCACTGTGGGTTCTGCCTGCAGTCGCCCCCGCACGGCGGAGCTGATACTGGCGTGAAGATGATCGGGTTGGCGTAGCGCATCTCCGACCAAATGATAAATATGCCATTCCCCATCGGCGTCGGGATTGCGTTTTATTTTATCGAGCAAGGCTTCTGCTTCGTCATCAAACAATTCGCCGTCCATCAATGCTGAAATATCCTGTTTCATGATCTAGGTCACCTCTAAAAATCCAGATTTCATCCCAACTGCCACGTTGCGGAAAAAAATTCTTGCTAACATATAATACATATGTGGCGCGGCGAATTTTTCTCCGCGCCTTGCATTTGGGCGAACTCTAAATTTTTAGAGGCACCCATTACCACCTGTTCTGTTCACTGGTACCCAACAACGGGCGCAAATTTTCAGCAATCGCCTCGCGAGCCCGAAAAATACGGGAACGCACGGTGCCGATTGGACAATTCATCACATCCGCAATCTCTTCATAACTCAGGCCCTCGATTTCCCGCAGGGTAAGCGCGGTACGCAAATCGTCAGGCAACTGCTGCAAGGATGAGTTCACTACTTTGACCACCTGTTTGCTCATCAGTTCGTTTTCCGGTGTGCTTACTTCCTGCAACAATCCCGCATCCTCAAAACCCTCTGCCTCATCCGCATCAAACTGCGTGCTGGTCGGTGCACGCCGCTTGAGAGCCAGCAAATAATTCTTCGCCGTATTGATACCGATGCGATACAGCCATGTATAAAACGCGCTTTCTCCGCGAAACGTCGGCAAGGCGCGATAGGCCTTGATAAAAGCCTCCTGGGTCACATCCTCAACTTCGGCAGCGTCGCGGACAAAGCGCGAAATCAGGCGTGCAAGCCTGCGCTGATACTTGGTGACCAGCAACTCATAGGCGTGCTTGTCCCCGCGTTGCGCGCGCTCAACCAACTGCTGATCGACCTCCCTGTCGGCCATGCCCCGTTATCCCAATTCTTGTTATTGTCGTGCCCACCCAATGCGGCACGCTAGTATAACCGGACAAACTGGAAGCGTCAGCCACTTCGCCACGTCGAAGACATGGACACATTACAATTAAATTAGTTCACTCCATGTTGTGGGATTTATCCGCAGATAGAATAGAATGGGCTATGATTTGCTATAGTCTGCAATTATGATTAAAAAAACCGGCACCTCACTACAATTTGATGCACTGATCATTGGCAGCGGCCTGGCAGGGCTGTCGTTGGCGCTGAAGCTCGCCGATCACCGAAAAGTCGCCGTGATCACCAAGAAATCGTTACTGGAAGGGGCGAGCGCCTGGGCGCAAGGGGGCATCGCCACCGTGCTGTCGCTGGAAGATTCCGTCGATGAGCACATCCGTGACACCATGACCGCCGGCGCGGGCCTGTGCGACCCCACCGCCACCCGTTACGTCGTCGAACACGCCAAGCCTGCAATCGATTGGTTGATCGCCCAAGGTGTGCCGTTCACGCGCGATGCCAAATCCGATACCGGCTACCACCTGACACGCGAAGGCGGGCACAGCCACCGCCGCATCATTCATGCCGCCGATGCGACCGGCCTGGCTGTACAGGAAACCATTGCCGCCAAGGTGTTGGGACATCCAAATATTACCCTGCTGGAACACTATATCGCCATTGACCTGATCACCGGAAAAAAACTGGGCCGGCAAGACAATCGCTGCCATGGCGTTTATGCACTCAACTGCCTGAGCGACGAAGTCGTCACCATCGCCGCACACGACACCATCCTCGCCACCGGCGGGGCGGGCAAGGTCTACCTCTATACGACCAACCCGGACACTTCCACCGGCGACGGCATCGCCATGGGCTGGCGAGCAGGTTGCCGTGTTGCCAACATGGAATTCATCCAGTTCCACCCGACTTGCTTGTACCACCCGCTGGCCAAATCTTTTCTGATTTCGGAGGCGGTGCGCGGCGAGGGCGGCCTTCTTAAACTGCCCGACGGCACCCGCTTCATGCCCTGGCACGACGAGCGTGCCGAACTTGCCCCGCGCGACATCGTGGCGCGGGCAATCGACTTCGAAATGAAAAAACGCGGGCTGGACTGCGTATATCTGGACATCTCGCATAAATCCTTGGAATTTCTGCAAGAACACTTCCCAACCATCTACGCACGCTGTCTTGCACTGGGCATAGACATCTCCCGGCAGCCCATACCGGTGGTGCCGGCAGTGCACTTTACCTGCGGCGGCGTCGTTACCGACCTGCATGGCCGCACCGATGTCGGCAACCTGTATGCCATCGGCGAAACTGCCTACACCGGCCT
>CAIQPV010000644.1 GCA_903873725.1 uncultured Nitrosomonadales bacterium | reverse complement strand
GCACTGCCGCCCCCACTACTTGGTGTACTGCCCCCCCCGCCCCCGCCACAACCACTCAGCAACAGCGCTCCGGCAAGCAAAGCCAATGCGCTCAGACCGGCAATCCGCTTGAGCAGGTGAACACTCCTTCCAATGCTTGCCCAAAAAATCAATTCAATGGCTGCTTTGCTCATCTGTATTAGACCCCGATAGAAGTTAAATTCTTAATTATTCCTGCTTAGCCACAAAGTTCAGCTACCTATCCAGTTGGCTTATTGGTAGGTTGGTGCTGAACTTGTGAAGCCCAACAATTGCCGCTCGATATTGTTGGGCTTCGTGCCTCAGCACCAACCTACACCATGATGAATTCGAGCGTTTTTTCCTATTCCCCGAAAGCGGAAAGTGTTAATAGCTGACTTTGCGGCTAATCAGGTAATTATTTAACCAAATAAAAAATATGGAAGCTTACAAAACCCTACCAATCCGGCTGTGAAAGGATACGGCAACCGAGCACATTCAGGTTTGAACCCAAATGTCCATTACACCGACCTGCGTATATCCCTATAATTTTATTACGCGAGACGTTTTTCGCTGACCGGGTCAAATAGCAACGCTTTGGTCGGGTCAAGACTGAGTTGTACTGATTGTCCGGGTACGCCGGCCGCGCGCGGGTGGCAGCGGGCGACCGTTTTGACGCCATTGATGTTCACGGTAACCAGTGTGTCGGGACCGGTCGGTTCGGTAATGGTGACCATGGCGGTCAATATCTGCATATTGGGGTGATCGCTGTGGGCGCTGGCAGGATCGGTGAGTTGTTCGGGACGGATGCCTAATATCACCGGCTTTCCGACAAATGGGCGTTGGATATCCGATATCTGTCCGAGACTGATCAATTGATCTTTGCCATTATTCAAAGTCACCACACCCACGCCGTCAGCTTCGCCCAGTACACAGGGGATAAAGTTCATCGAAGGCGAACCGATGAATCCTGCCACATACAGATCGGAGGGCAGATCATAAAGCTGCTGAGGTGTGCCGAACTGCCTGACTTCGCCTTCTTTCATCACGGCGATGCGCTCACCCAGCGTCATCGCCTCGATCTGATCGTGGGTGACGTAAACTATGGTGGTTCCCAGGCGTTGGTGCAACAACTTGATCTCGGTACGCATCTCAACGCGCAGTTTGGCGTCGAGGTTAGACAGGGGTTCATCAAATAAAAACAGCGCGGGGTTGCGCGCTAGAGCGCGACCCATTGCTACGCGCTGGCGTTGGCCGCCGGAAAGCTGAGCGGGTTTGCGATCCAGCAGGTGTTCCATTTGCAGTGTCTTGGCGACGCGATTGATGATTTCATCCTGCTCGATTTTTGGCACCTTGCGAATCTCCAGACCAAACGCGATGTTCCTGCGCACGGTCATGTTCGGGTAGAGCGCATAACTCTGGAATACCATGGCGATATCTCTATCCTTGGGAGAAAGATTGTTAACCAGCCGATCGGCAATATATATTTCGCCTGAAGTAATGTCGTCAAGGCCGGCAATCATGTTCAGCAAAGTGGATTTGCCGCAGCCTGACGGTCCCACCAGGATCAAGAATTGTCCATTCTCTATTTCCAGATCGATACCCTTGAGGATGTGGGTGTCACCGTAGCTTTTTTTGACTTTGCGTATACTCAGAGCGCCCATATGATTTCCTTTGAGGACTAGCCTTTCACTGCGCCGGCAGTCAGCCCGCGCACGAAGAATTTGCCGCCGACGATGTAAACCAGCAGAGTCGGGAGGGCCGCGATAATGGCGGCCGCCATGTCTACGTTGTACTGCTTTACCCCGGTACTGGTATTGACCAGGTTGTTGAGTGCAACCGTAATCGGTTGACCATCTCCGGAGGAGAACACCACGCCAAACAGGAAGTCATTCCAGATTTGCGTGGTTTGCCAGATGAGGCAGACCATGATGGTCGGGATTGATATGGGCAGCAGTATCTTGAAGAAGAAAAGAAAGAAACCGGCACCGTCGATGCGGGCTGCCTTGACCAGATCGCTGGGGACAGTGACGTAATAGTTGCGAAAAAACAAGGTGGTGAACTGCAAGCCGTAAATCACATGAACCAGCACCAGACGGCCGGTGCTGTTTTCCAGACCGAGCATACCCAGCACCTGAGCCATCGGCAATATGACTACCTGAAAGGGCAAAAAGGTTCCTATCAGCAAGGCCATGAAGAAAGCATCCGACCCTTTGAAACGCCACATGGAAAGCACATAACCATTCAGCGACCCAAGCAGCGTCGAGATCAGCACTGCCGGTATCATCATTTTCAGGCTGTTGCCAAAGTAGCTCTTCATGCCGCCACATTCCACCCCGGTGCAGGCAGAATCCCATGCGGTTTTCCATGCGTCAAGGCTAAAGGATTGCGGTAACGAGAGCAGGTTGCCGGAGCGTATATCATCGAGCGACTTGAAACTTGTGGTGAGCATCACGTACAACGGTGCAAGAAACCATAGTGCCAGCAAGAAGAGCATCGCATAAATTCCCATGCGTGCCAGCTTTGCCTGCGTAGTTTGACGGTAACTATCAGCCACGACGATCCCTCATCAATTCCGAGTACAAAAACGGCATGACCACGGCTGCGGCGGTGAACAGCATCATCATGGCACTGGCCGCACCCAAGCCAAGTTGACCCCGCGTAAAGCCGTGCTGATACATGAATATTGACGGCAAATCGGTGGCAAAGCCGGGACCTCCACCGGTCAGTGCCATCACCAGATCAAAGCTTTTCACGGCTATGTGAGCGAGGATCATGAACACGCTCAGGAACACAGGTCGCAGACTGGGAATAATGATCCGCGTGTAGATCACGGGCAGCGAGGCACCGTCAATCTGTGCTGCCTTGATGATACTGTCGTCGATGCCGCGCAAACCGGCAAGGAACAAAGCCATCACAAAGCCGGTCGATTGCCATACCCCGGCAATGACCACGGTATAGATGGCGTAGTGGGGATTGATGATCCAGTCGAAGGTCGCCCCGGTAAAGCCCCAATCGTGCAAAAGTTTTTCGATGCCCAGACCAGGATTCAGAATCCATTTCCAGGCCGTCCCTGTCACGATAAAGCTGAGCGCCATCGGATAGAGATAGATTGTTCGCAACGCGCCCTCCGCACGAATTTTCTGATCCAGCAAGACTGCCGTGAACAATCCGAGCGCCAGACATATCAGGATGAACAAGCTGCCGAAAACACCCAGATTCCACATGGCTTGCCACCAGCGATCATTGCCAAACAGTTCGACGTATTGCACAAAGCCTGCCCATTCATAGTGCGGCAACATGTGGGAGTTTGTGAACGATAGCCAGGCAGTCCAGCCAATGAAGCCGTAGAAACCCACCAGGCAGGCGAGTGCAGTGGGCGCAATGACCACTTTCGGCAAAGTGACGTCAACAAAACGGCTAAAGGAGAAACTGTTAACAGTCACAGTGGTTCCTTATTTTAGAACAACGGTATTGGAGAGCGAGTAGATCGTTCCAGCAAAACGATTACAAATAAACAACCGTTCGCCCTGAGCTTGTTGAAGGTTTGCATTAGCTGAAACAACGGTTCAACAAACTAACCGCGAACGGTAATTGTTTTACTGGAACGCACTAGTCATTCCAAATTGCACACAAAATGACGTTATTGTAGTGTGGGCACAAAAACGTACTTCCCTTGCTATTACACTACATGCGAAGAATCGGCGTTGCCGACTCCTCACACACTCACACTAATTTTTATCTCTTCTTTGAGGCTTCCAGCAACTTGGCAACTGCATCCTTGCTGCTCATGTCGGAATTCATGAAACTCGACACGACATCCTGAATAGCGCCTTGTGCCGCAGAAGGTTGTGCCATCTGATGCGCGAACGAAGGAACCAGTCCACCGGACTTGTTGGTTGCGACAAAATCAGCTGCCGACTTCTGCGCACAAGCGTCAAATTTGCTCATGTCATGTCCGAGACGAACCGGGATTGAACCCTTGTTCTGGTTGAACACTTCCTGAAAGGAATCTGACAAAACGGCCGAAGCAAAGTCGTTGGTGGCCTTGCTGTCCTGGTTTTTTTGCTTGAACACGATGAACGAATCTATATTGAAGGTGAAGGATTTAGCGGTACCCGGTGCCGCCAGGCAGAGATAATCTTTGCCTGGAACTTTGCCCGCAGCAGTAAATTCACCCTTGGCCCAGTCCCCCATGAACTGCATCGCGGCTTTACCATTGATTATCATGGCGGTAGCCAGATTCCAGTCACGACCGGACATGTCTTTGTCCATATGCTTGCGAACCATGCGCAAGGTGTCGAAGGCCTTGAGAGTGGTAGGGCTGGAGATTGCCGCAGGATCCAGCTTCACGAAAGCCTTGTCATAGTATTCCGGACCACCAACACCGAGGGCAACCGATTCGAATACCGTGTTATCTTGCCAAGGCTGTCCACCATGAGCAACGGCGATAAATCCGGCCTTCTCGATCTTGGTGGCAATTGCATCGAATTCAGCCCAGGTTTTCGGCGCTTCTTTTACTCCAGACTTTTTCAGCACTTCCGGATTGACCCACATCCAGTTAACACGATGCACGTTAACCGGCACGGCAACATAATGACCCTGATATTTCATCACATTGGCAACAACGGGGGGGAGCAGGGTATCCCACTTTTCAGTTTTGGCTATGTCGTCAAGATTGGCCAGAACACCTTCGGCAGCCCATTCCTGAATTGCGGGGCCTTTGACTTGGGCAGCCAACGGCGGGTTGCCCGAAACCACGCGGGTCTTCAACACAGTCATGGCGTTGTCACCACCACCGCCCGCAACCGCAAAGTCTTTCCACGTGTGTCCCTTGGCCTCGACCATCTTCTTCAGTTCGGCGGCCGATTTGGCTTCGCCCCCGGAAGTCCACCAATGCAACACTTCAACGGTATCGGCAAAAGCGGGGAGAGAAAAGGCCAAGGTTGAAGCTAACGCCAATGTCAGGTAACGGATTTTCATATCTCTTGTTCCTTATGGTTGGGTAGAAGTCAATTAAATTAACTTGCGGATCAAGCAAAATATAACGGTAAATCGAATACTTAAAAATTATTTAACTTTCAGACATTTACTGCTTGCTTACGCAACAGTACTATAAGCCATTCAGCATGGGTGCTCAAGCATTCTTGAATAGTTTTGGAATTGGCTATTCCTCCTAAATGGTTCAGTCTATAAATTTAACCAAATAAAAATTATGGAAGCTTACAAAACCCTACAAATCCGGTATTGGCTCGGGCAAATTGCAACAAGCGCTGGAATTGGTGGATGCGCAAAAGATTACTTTAGACCGCACGTTGTGGTTCGAATTGCTGGAAGCGGCAATGGGGCACCCCGTTCCATGATGCGATCGCTAATGACTGTCAAAATGTTATAAAACGGAATGATCACGCTGCTTCAGTCATCCGACATCATCCCCCATTTCCGCAATTCATCGCGCCTCTTTGCGTAATCCGGGCACGCTGCTTCCACCACACGCCAAAACGCCGCCGAATGATTCATTTCGCGCAGGTGGGCAAGTTCATGCACTACAACATAATCAACCAGATCCAGTGGCATCTTGATGAGCTGCCAATTCAGCCGCACCTTGCCGCGGGCAGTGCAGCTTCCCCACTGGGTGCGGGCTGCTGAAAGTTTTACTTCACTTGGATTTACACCCATCAGCGGGGCAAAGTGTGCGACACATTCGGTAAACAATTTTAATGCTTCATGCCGGTACCAGCGCATTACAAATCTTTCTATCGCGGACGGGTCATCGGTTTGGAAAACATGGACGACAAGTTGTGTGCCATGCAGTTGCGGCGGAGCATCGAACAGGCTGGGGATGATGCGTAGCGTAAACATTTCTCCTCGATAAGAAATCGGCTCGCCGTTCGTCCATTGTTGCGGAGCGGGCTTGTTGGCATGCCAGCTTTCGAGTTTTTCCACTACCCATGCGGCTTTTTCTTCCAATACGCTCCGCAGCCATTTTTCAGATGCACGCAACGGCATATTTACAGTGAGGCCTCGATCATCAATACGCAAGCCGATACTGCGGCGCCTGCCGGTGCGTTTGAGAGTGTAGGTGACAGGCTTGCCAGCCAGCCGGATACTGCGTTGCTCGACAATGGCAGGGGGCATCAGTCGGCGCAAAGTCTTGAGCATCAGCCCAGCCGTTCCACTTCGGCTTCAATCCACTCTTCCGCTTGCCGGTTGATTTCATCGGCCTTCAGCCCGGAAGGATCAATAGGTTTGCCTATGCTCATGGTAATTACGCCGGGGCGTTTGAGGAATGATTTCTTTCCCCACAGTTTTCCCGCGTTATGAGCGACCGGCACTACCGGCGCACCGCTGGAAGCGGCAAGCAGCGATCCGCCGATCTTGTACTTGCCGCGTTGACCATAAGGAATGCGCGTTCCTTCCGGAAAAATGACCACGCAGAAGCCCACCGCCAAACGTTCTTTACCCTGTTTGAGAAGCTGTTTCATCGCTTCGCGGCCATCGCTGCGCTTGATCGCGATGGGACTGGTCATTGCCAGCCCCCAACCGAAGAATGGCAGCCAAAGTAGTTCGCGCTTGAGCACCCACACTTGCGGCGGAAATACTTTTTGCAATGCGATAGTTTCCCACGCAGATTGGTGCTTGCACAACACGATGCACGGTTGCCTGGGGATATTTTCCGTGCCGCGAACTTCCATGCGGATGCCGCACAGCACGCGCAGCAGCCACAGAACACTAAGCGCCCAGCCGGAAATAATGCGGTACCGCGTGATAGGATGGAACGGAAAAGACAGCAAAGCAAACAGCGTGAATAGCGGTGTGATGAGAATTTGCAGCAGCAGGAAAAGCAGCGAGCGGGGAAATACCATATCAGACCAGCGTAACTACAGCCGCAGCAAGGTCGGGATAAATCAGCGTGTTTTCCGGTAGTCCGCCTGCACTCCTGGTTTTGCTACCCTTACCCGAGAGTACCAGAATTGGCTGCGCACCGACCTTTACTGCGGATTCCAGGTCGCGCAACGAATCTCCTACTACGGGAACACCTTTTAAATTAACGTTATAACGTGCGGCAATATCTTCCAGCATCCCGGGCTTGGGCTTGCGGCAATGGCAGTCGATATCCGCCGTATGCGGGCAATAAAAAATCGCGTCTATGCGCCCTCCCGCCAGCGCCACAGCCTTGTGCATCTTGTCGTGGATGGCGTTGAGCGTGTGCATGTCGAACAGGCCGCGCCCGATCCCGGACTGGTTGGTGGCCACCATCACGCGATAGTCCGACTGACACAGGCGGGCGATAGCCTCAAGACTGCCGGGTATGGGTTTCCATTCTTCCGGACTCTTGATGAACTGGTCGGAGTCGAAATTGATGACACCGTCGCGGTCAAGGATGATGAGTTTCATACGGCCAACCTCGAAATATCCGCGACGCGATTCATCGCCTGATGCAATTGAGACAACAAGGCGAGACGGTTGGTGCGCAGCTTCTCGTCTTCCGCGTTCACCATCACGTTGTCGAAAAACCCATCCACCGGCACTCTCAAACCCGCCAAGGCTTGTAAGGAAGCGGTGTAGTCGCCTGCCGCGAATGCTGCATCCGCCTTCGGTGCGATCTGTTTCAATGCTTGATGCAATGCCTGCTCAGCGGATTCTTGCAACAGCGCTACATCGACCTTATCACTTACGGCACCGTCGAACTTTTTGAGGATGTTGCCGACGCGCTTGTTGGCGGCAGCGAGTGAGGCGGCTTCGGGCAGGGTGGAGAAAGCGCGCACAGCAGCAAGGCGTTTTGGAATGTCGCCAAGATATTGGGGACGCAAACTGACTACCGCATCCACTTCCAAGGTCGAGTAATCTTGTTCACGCAACAATCCAGACAGGCGATCCCATACAAAAACTGGCAGATTTTCCTCAACGCCAACCAGCGTTTTTACGCTTTGCGAGGCAGCGGCAGAAAGCCAGTTCCCAAGCCCATCGTTTAGAAGCTCTGCCAAACTTAATGGCAAATCCAACTCTATAAGGATACGAATGATGCCCAACGCATGGCGACGTAACGCGAATGGATCTTTATCGCCAGTCGGTTTTTCGCCAATGCCAAATAACCCGATCAATGTTTCCAGCTTATCCGCCAACGCAACACAAATGCCCGCCTTGTTGCGCGGTAGTTCATCGCCCGCGAATCGCGGTTTGTAGTGATCTTCAATGGCAAAAGCAACATCGCTGCTTTCGCCGTCATGCTGTGCATAGTAACGCCCCATGATACCTTGCAATTCAGGGAATTCGCCCACCATATCGGTTAGCAGGTCGGCCTTGGCAAGTAAGGCGGCGCGATCAGATTGTCTAGCCAACTCATCCCCACCAAGTTGATAGCCAATATTGCGAGCAATAGCTTGCACCCGCTGCACTCGTTCGCCTTGCGTACCCAGCTTATTGTGATACACCACCTTAGCCAGGCCGAATACACGGGCGTCCAGCGGCTTTTTGCGATCCTGATCGAAGAAGAATTTCGCATCGGCCAAACGGGGACGCACAACACGTTCATTGCCGCCGATCACTGCCGAGGCATCGACAGGATTGATGTTGGAAACCACGAGGAACTGGTTGGTGAGTTTTCCGTTGCTATCCAGCAGCGGAAAATATTTCTGGTTCGCCTTCATGGTGAGGATCAGGCATTCCTGCGGAACTTCAAGGAACTGTGCTTCGAACCGGCACAGCAGCACGTTGGGACGTTCTACAAGACCGGTCACTTCGTCCAGCAACGCTTGGTCTTCGATAGGTTTAACTCCGCCACCTACCTTCGCGGCTGCTTCCGCCAACTGCCGCGCAATTTCTGCACGACGTTTTTCAAAACCCGGAATTACCGCCCCTTCGTGTTCCATCTGTGATTCGTAGCTGTCGGCATCGCGAATTTCCAAAGTCAGGCTTGCCGCTTCGAAGCGGTGCCCTTGCGTAATACGTCCAGCCTGCAATCCCAAAATCGAAACCGGTACAACGTCGGCGCCATGCAGCGCAACCAGCCGGTGTGCCGGGCGCACGAACTGCACGCTGTCCCACCCGTTGGCAAGTTGATAGGTCATCACCTTGGGGATGGGTAATTTCGCCAGCGCTTCCTGTAAGGCTATCTGCAAACCATCAGCTATTGTGGCGCCGGAGTGTTTGCTGTAGTAGATCAGCGACTCGGCCTTGCCCTCGCCTTCGCGGCGCAGATGTGCCACGGCTTCCGCTCCCGCACCCAGAGCGGCCAATCTTTTCAATAGCGCGGGAGTGGCCTGTCCGGAGGCATCCAGACCGACCGTTACCGGCATCAGTTTCTGCGATACCTGTTTGTCATTTGCCCTTGTAACAACATTGCTCACATGCACAGCCAGGCGGCGGGGGGAGGCATAAGAAGTCACCGCACTTTCCGAGGAAGCCAAACCCTGTGCCTGCAAACTGTCAGCCAGCGCGGAAGCAAAACTCTCACCCAGCTTCTTCAGCGCCTTCGGCGGCAGCTCTTCGACGAACAACTCAACCAATAAATTCTGGCAGGTCATATTAAAACCTCGTCATTCCCGCGCAGGCGGGAATCCAGTTGATTGAATAATTCCCGCATAGCGGGACAGAACCAAGACGTTGTCCGCTTCGCGGAATGTGTGTCTCGCTGGATTCCCGCCTGCGCGAGATAACCAGCGACTTGCCCGCTTGCGGGCTTAGTCGAATGGCTAGTAGTTCCATCAATGACGGTGTAAGTGGTTTTCATTCTTATGCTGCCTTTTTATCCAGTTGCGCCAACACCTCGTCTGCCCAGGCGCGCGGCGCCATCGGGAAACCAAGACGGGCGCGGCTGTCGAGGTAGCTCTGCGCCACGCTACGGGCGAGATTGCGAATCCGTCCAATATAAGCTGCACGCTCGGTGACCGAAATTGCACCGCGCGCATCCAGCAGATTAAAAGTATGCGCCGCTTTCAGCACTTGTTCGTAAGCGGGCAAGGCAAGCTGCTGTTCCATCAGATGCTTCGCCTGCTTCTCGTGTGCGGAGAAAGCAACAAGCAAAAACTCCACATCGCTGTGCTCGAAGTTGTAAGCGGACTGTTCCACTTCGTTCTGATGATAGACATCGCGGTAGGTCAACCCCTCCGCCCAGGTCAGGTCGAACACGTTATCCACGCCTTGCAGGTACATGGCGAGACGTTCCAGACCGTAGGTGATCTCCCCGGTAATGGGTTTGCAGTTGATCCCGCCGACCTGCTGAAAATAAGTGAATTGCGTGACCTCCATGCCGTTCAGCCACACCTCCCAGCCCAGCCCCCACGCACCCAGGGTGGGATTCTCCCAGTCATCTTCAACGAAACGAATGTCGTTCTTCTTGAGATCGAAGCCCAGAGCTTCCAGCGAACCAAGATAGAGTTCGAGTATGTTTTCCGGTGCGGGTTTCAGCACCACCTGATACTGGTAATAGTGCTGCAAGCGGTTGGGGTTTTCACCGTATCGGCCATCCTTGGGGCGGCGCGAAGGCTGCACGTAAGCGGCTTTCCATGGCTCCGGCCCGATGGCGCGCAGAAAAGTCGCGGTATGCGAAGTACCCGCACCGACTTCCATGTCATAGGGTTGCAGTAACGCGCAGCCTTGCTTATCCCAGAAATTCTGTAGCGTCAGAATGATTTGCTGAAAGGTCAACATTGTTAAATCCGGCCGGATTGCAAAGCGCGCATTTTACTAGCTTTCACTTGTCGGCGCAGAGTGAATCAACCAATGAGCGCATAGTCACGAGTCTTGTTGGATACGCCATAACCTTTCAGCTTCATTCGGGACGCTGCCTTTGCAAGGGAAACGGGATTGCTTGGTGGCAGAGATAACGTTTCGTTACACAGGCTTTTATTCCGCAGGTCCCTGGTTCGAGTTCAAGTCGGGGAGCCAAATAATTTTTAGAATATTCTCAAGTAGTTACTCAGTGATGCGCGGACTATTAGGCACCTTTCGGGGTGCCTTTTTGCATTCCGGGTACGAATTCGGGGGTAAAAAAATAGAAAGTCCGTGGGTCGGTATAGGAAAAATATTTGCTCCGACTGGGGATTTCGGTACGGACTGGGAATAGTCCGTGGGTGGGTGCATAGGTGGAGGCAGGTGTAGCAGAATCCTGAAATGCTGGGGAGGAAATTCTGGTGGCTAAGCGCAGCGAAAAATTGAGCGGTCAGAAAACGGAGATTGGCGAGCAGTTGGTATGTGCCAAAGGAGCGGGACTTCACGTGTGCATGAATAGAATTCTACTTAGCTTGCAGACGGGCTAAGGCTTCAGATGGCGTAATAGCTTCTATACCTAATTCTTGTGGGAAATGCTTGCTGTTGCCAGTTATGACGTGGCAAGCTGCGGTGATTGCAGCAGATATAAAGGGTGCATCGTCCGGGTCAGGTAAGTCTTGGAGAGGGATAGACTGCGAATTTAGAAATAGGGCCAACCCTTTCATGTCTTCCAGCAGACGGGCCGTCAGTTTGTTTGCGAAATAAAATTTAGGTCGGTTCAAAACTTCGGCATACTCAGCTAGAATCATTTCACTGACAACAGGGGTCAAAGCTCGACTGCGTATTGCTGCAATTAATTGTGCAGACACCCCGCCGGGGGTAAGAAGTGCCGATACCAGAATGTTGGTATCAATGACTGCTCGCACTGCGTTCCTTTCGCTCTTTGCGTGCCAGCGCGATTTCGGCATCAATCTCTGTCATGGTAATTTTATCCAGCCCTTGTTCGACAGAGCGTTGTTGCAATTTGCGCACGCTTTCGGCAAAGCGCTCAGCACGAATGGAGCGCAAATCATCTTCAAGACTTGCAGATTCTGTATGCACCATCAACGCAAAAGGTTTACCGTTACGCATGATGACAATATCTTCGCCGGCCTCAAGCTTGGCCCATACCTTGCCAGACTCAGCGCGCAACTCTTTGGTAGTAACAAAGTCCATGACACTCTCCTGTACTCAATAAGGTACACAATATAGCACCCATTCGTGCCACTCTCAATACGCCTTTTGTGATGACACAAAATGCCTCTCTGCTACTACCCAAAACTGGGTAGTTAAATATCGCCTCTCATAGTACTGGTACATTGATATTTTCCGCCT
>CAIQPV010000643.1 GCA_903873725.1 uncultured Nitrosomonadales bacterium | reverse complement strand
CCGCGCCTTGCATTTGGGCGAACTCTGAATTTTTAGAGGTGCCCATTTATTTGCCTGCTTTCCCCGAATTCTTGAGATACTTGAAGAAAGCGGAGCTGGGGTCAACCACCATTACATCACTCTTGTTTTTGAAGCTTTGTTTATAGGCTTCCAGGCTGCGGTAGAACGAGTAGAACTCGGAATTACGCCCGAACGCGGCGGCATAAATCGATGTTGCCCTGGCATCACCGTCACCCTTTATTTTCTGAGCATCGCGGTACGCATCGGCAAGAGTCACTTCACGTTGGCGATCCGCATCGGCACGAATTTTTTCACTTTCGGCATTACCAGTCGCACGCAATTCATTGGCGACCCGTTTACGTTCCGCGTCCATACGGCGATACACCGAATCGCTGATCTCGGTCGGAAAATCCACACGCTTCAGGCGCACGTCCAAAACCTGCACGCCGATCTTGCGCGCATCGGAATCTGCCTTTTCGCGCAGAACCTGCATGATCTGCTCGCGCTCGCCGGACACCACCTCGTGGATAGTGCGCTTGCCAAACTCCTCGCGCATGCTGGCATTCACCGTCTGCATCAGGCGGGTTCGCGCGCGATCCTCGTCGCCGCCCACGCTGATGTAATACTGTTTCACATCGGCGATGCGCCACTTGACGAATGAATCCACCATCACGTTCTTCTTTTCCGCCGTGATAAAACGCTCGGGTTCGTCGCTGTCCATGGTCAGGATGCGCGAATCGAAATAGCGCACGTTCTGCACCAGCGGTATTTTGAAATACAGGCCGGGCTCGGTCTTTTCACCCACCACTTCGCCGAGTTGGAACACAATCGCGGTCTGGCGCTGGTCCACGACAAACATGCTCAGGCTAAAAAGTACCAACGCCGCAACTGCGCCAACCAGAATATTACCGGTATGTTGTTTCATTTAGCGTGCCTCCCTGTCGCGGCCATGCAAGGCATCGCGCCCACTCGTCGTGGCCGGATCAGCCGCCGCTGCCGGTTGCGGTGCGACCTGCTCCGCGTTATTGGCCGGCTTGCCGGCCGCCGTTTGTATATCCGAACCCGGATTAGTGCTTTGTATCAGTTTATCCAACGGCAAATATAGCAGGTTGCTGCCGCCCTTCTGATCCACCAGCACTTTGCTGCTGCTGCTCAATATCTGCTGCATCATGTCAATGTACATACGCTCGCGAGTGACAACGGGCGCTTTTTCATATTCCACCAGTATCTGTTTGAAGCGGCTGGCATCGCCTTCCGCGTTCGCAATCACACGCTGCTTGTAACCATCCGCTTCCTGCATCAGGCGTGCCGCCGCGCCCTTGGCCTTGGGCACCACATCGTTGGCGTAAGCCTGGCCTTCGTTCTTCTGGCGCTCCCTGTCCTGCCCCGCCTTCACCGCATCGTCGAAGGCTGCCTGCACCTGTTCCGGCGGCTGGGCATTCTGCATGGTAACTTTGCTCACCAGAATACCGGATTTGTAGCGATCCAGAATATCCTGTATCAGTTTGGTGGTTGCCGCCGCGACCTGCTCGCGCCCTTCATACAACACGAAGTCCATTTTGTTCTTGCCGACAATTTCACGGATAGCAGTTTCAGCCGCCTGCCGCACGTTCTCGTCCGGTGCACGGTTATTGAACAGATAATCGGCGGGATCTTTCAGGAAATACTGTACGGCAAACTGAATGTCGATGATGTTCTCGTCGTCGGTCAGCATCAGCGACTCTTTCAGCATTTT
>CAIQPV010000642.1 GCA_903873725.1 uncultured Nitrosomonadales bacterium | reverse complement strand
TTGAAGTTGTCCAGATCGATAAACATCAGCGCCGAATTGTCCGCTCCGGTCGCTTGTTGCCAACGCCTGAAACAGTCTTTCCTGAAGCAGGTGGCGATTGGACAGTTTCGTCAACGGATCAAAAAATGCCAATTCCTGAATTGATTTTTCTGCCGCCTTGATCTTGGAAATGTCGGAGAAAGCGCCGACATAATTGGTGATGGACCCGGTTAAATCTTTCACTGCGCTGATGGTCAGATATTCGGGATAGATTTCTCCATTTTGGCGCCGGTTCCAGATTTCGCCTTCCCATGATCCGGTACGGGCGACGCTCTCCCACATCGCGGTATAAAAAGTCGCGTCATGACGCCCCGAACCGAGCATATTCGGTTTTCTGCCAACAACTTCTTCGGCAACATAACCGGTAATCCGGGTGAACGTGCTGTTCACTCGGAGAATGACGCTATTTGCATCGGTGATCATCATGCCTTCCTGCACTTCAAAAGCACTGGCAGCGATGCGCAGTTGATCTTGTTCCTTCTTGCGCCCGGTAATGTCGCGCACGGTGGCTTGCAGAAATATTTCTGCACCCATTTCCATTCGGGTCAGCAGCACGTCGGCAGCAAATGTCTGTCCGTCCATGCGCTTGTGTTCCCATTCGAAAAAATGAGAACCTTCTTGTATGGCTATCGCAATAATTTCCTGCGACTTCTCGCTTGATAGTCGACCGTCCGGTTGCCGTTCAGGCGAAAAGTCCGCCGGCTCCAGCGACGTGAATGCGTCCTCACTTGATGCCCCAAACATCTTCAATGTTGCCTGATTTGCGCGAGTGACATTTCCCAATGGAAACTGGGCCAGCATCAACGCATCGCGAGAATTCTCGAACAACTGACGAAATTGCTTTTCACTTTCTATCAATGCGGCTTCGGCATTCTGGCGGGCACGCCGTTCAGCGACCTCGTCAAGGCTGCGCCGGATGGCATTAGGCAGGCGTGCCAATCGATCCTTCAGGATGAAATCCGTCAGTCCCTGATGCAGCAGTTCGACTGCGGTTTCATCGCCGATGGTGCCGGACACGACAATGACCGGCAGGTTGGGATCATGTCCCCTGATATGCGTCAACGATGCCCGGATATCCATGCCCGGTACGTTGTAGTCCGAAAGCACCACGTCCCATTCCTGCTGCAAAGCAGTATCCAATTCGGCGTTGCTATCAATTCGCTGGCAATCAGCCTCCAACCCGTTGTGGCGTAGAAATCTCTCCACGAGCAGGAAATCGGCTGGCGCGTCTTCTATAACCAGAATTTTGAGAGGATTGTTCAAGGCAATATTATCCTTTTGGAGGCGGTTCGTTGGTAGCCAGCCAGTAGATGCCCATCCGCGCCACGGTTTCGGCGAATTCGGCAAAATCGAGCGGTTTTCTGACGAAACTATTGGCGCCCATTTCATAGCTTTTCATCCGGTCGATTTCCTCGTCGGACGAAGTGAGAATTGCAATCGGCAGCAAGCGGGTTCGTTCATCCTTGCGCAGGCGTTCCAGCACTTCCAGCCCTGAAAAGCGCGGCAGGCCGATATCAAGAAGCACTACAGCAGGCAACTCCGCGCCTGCACGGTTGGCAAACTCGCCTTCCCCGAACAGGTAGTCAAGCGCCTGTTGCCCGTCACGAACCACATTCACTTCATTGGCCAGGTTGATCTTATTCAGTGAGCGAATGGTCAGCATTTCGTCCTGCGGGTTGTCTTCAACAAGCAGTATGGATCGTGTCTTCATGATGATTCCTTCCTGTTGTTGGTAGATAAGGTAAAGCAAAAAATGGCTCCGCCACCGGGTTTTCCCTCGGCGCGGATCGAACCGCCATGACGATGAATGATGCGTTGCACCGTGGCCAGGCCGATGCCCAGTCCCGGAAATTCATCCTGCCGATGCAGGCGCTGAAAAGGCTTGAACAGTCGCACGATGTGCGCCATCTCAAAACCGGCACCGTTGTCAGCCACGCAGAAACCCTTGTGTCCATCAAGTTCGCCGGAAAACACTCTGATAACGGGAACTGCCGTCTTGCCGGTGTATTTCCAGGCATTGCCCAGCAGGTTGCGCAACACTGCCTCGACCATGCGGGCATCTCCTGTCGCCATGAGTCCCGCTTCGACGTGCCATTCGACTTTTCTTTCAGGCTCGTTGCGCGCCAATTCTTCAAACAAGCTGGTTGCCAGGGCCGTAACGTCAATGGGATTGCGGTGGAGTTCTCCCCGTGTACTGCGCGAGAGCGCCAGGATTCCATCGATCAGCTCGCCCATTTTGTGACCGGCAATATCAATCTGTTCCATATAAACCTTAGCCTCACCCTGTAACTGGTTGCCGAAATCCTCGATCAGTGCTTGGCTGAATCCGCTCATCGCACTGAGCGGCCCGCGCAGGTCGTGCGAAACCGCATAGGCAAAACTGTCAAGTTCCTGATTTGCGGCAGTTAACTCTGCGGTGCGTTCGATTACGCGCTGTTCCAGAACGGCGTTAAGGTGGCGGATTTCATCTTCGGCCTGTTTGTAGGCTGTGATATCTTCGGAGAAAATGACGATGCCGCCTACCGACCCGTCGCCCGCGCGCCAGGGCAGCACTTCCCAGCGCAGCCATTGCACGGTGCCATCTGCCCGTTCAAAACGATCCTCGTCGGCACGAACGGTCTCGCCTGCCAAGGCGCGGCGATGCACACTTTTCCAGCCTTCCTGAATCTCGGGAAAGATTTCGTAGTGTGAATACCCCATAATGTCACGGTCGCCAAGCGAGTAATCGCTCATCCAGTGTTTGCTTACCGCGAGGTAACGCATGTCCCTATCAAACATCGCGAGCGAAGCCGGGGCATGCTCAATGAAGATATGGAGCTTTTCTTCGTTTTCGCGGATTAATTTCTCGGCTTTTTTGCGCGCGGTAATATCTGTGGAAATGATCACTACTTCTCCGCGAACCGGGGAATACAGGGAAAAATCGTACCACTGATCCAGAGCGGCCAGATAATGCTCCCAACGTCTTGGCACACCGCTTGTTGCCACGCTACCGAACATTTCAATTGACTCGGGATTATCCCGGCTATAGCCCGGAATGACTTCGCTGATCCTGCGTCCCACCACGTCTTTGGTGAGTCCGGTAATTTTTTCGAAGGATGGATTGACCGTAAGATATTCCATGTCCACCGGTTTCCCGTCTGCGAAGATCATGCGGCAATGCGAGACGCTGTCCAGCAGATTTTCAAACAAGGAGCGATACGACTCTTCACTCCGACGCAACGCGTCTTCTGCCTGTTTGCGTCCGGAGATGTCCCGGGCTATCTTTGAAGCACCAATGGGATTCCCGGCATTGTCCAGAATCGGTGAGATCGTGGTGGATATATCGATTAACTGACCGTCTTTCCGGCGGCGGACTGTTTCAAAGTGTACGATTCTCTCGCCCTTGGAAATACGTTCCAGAATTTCGGTTTCTTCATGCTGCCGCTGAGTGGGAATCAACATTTGCATCGAATTGCCGATGGTCTCTGCGGCTGTATAGCCGAACATTTTTTCTGCGCCCATGTTCCAGCTCGTGATGATGCCGGTCAAGGTCTTGCTGATGATCGCATCATCGCTGGAGTCGACGATGGCTTTGAACTTCCTCAACTCGGACTCGGACTGTTTTTTTGCACTGATATCCTCGACACAGGAGATGAAATAATCCGGTGTCGCGTCAGCTTTGCGAACCAAAGCGACGGTGAGATTGACCCAGATCAGACTTCCATCTTTGCGGGTGTAACGCTTATCCATGGAATAGTGCTGGATATCACCGTCCAGCATCTGGCGAACAAACGCTAAGTCTGAATCAAGATCGTCGGCGTGGGTGATGTCCTGAAAAGTTTTTGTCTGCAGTTCGTCGCGGCTATAACCCACGATGTCGCACAGTTTTTGGTTCACGCGCAGCCAATGGCCGTCAAGCGAGACCAGAGCGATACCAATGGCCGCTTGTTCGAACGTGGCACGAAACCGTTCCTCTGCTTCAATGTCAATAATGCTATTCATGCCCTTATATTAGTGCGATAGCGAGATCATTTATCAATAACTTCTTCCCATGAAAACAGAATCACATATCTGGACCAAGAAAAAAATTGAACGGATAGAGACGTTATTATGGCATTAAAAAACCATTATAAAATCAAGGTTTATTGTGAAGTGTAATGTGTTGGCCGCCCTTACACTATCAGCGGATTCTGATTATTACAGAGGAAATTTCTGATAAGACGTAGGGCAATTCCTGCATGCATTGAACAATGATCGTTCCCACGCTCTGCTTCCTTGTTTATCGTTCCCACGCTCT
>CAIQPV010000641.1 GCA_903873725.1 uncultured Nitrosomonadales bacterium | reverse complement strand
TTATGGGCGCTTCTAAAAATTCAAAATTCTAAACAAGACAAGGCGCGAACAAAAAATTGCGACGCAGCATATGGTTGATATGTAAGGAACAATTTTTTGTGAGCAACGCAGTATTGTAACGAAGTTTGGATTTTTAGAAGCGCCCTTATGCGGGAAAAAGATTATTTGGAGCCCAGTTCAACCGCGCGTAGTTGCACTCCCAGCTTGTCGAGCACGCCGTTGACAAACTTGTGGCCGTCGGTGCCCCCAAAGGTTTTGGCGAGTTCAACCGCTTCGTTGATAACCACGCGATAGGGAGTTTCCGGATGATGCGACAACTCGAACGCACCAAGTAGTAACACTGCAAATTCAACCGGACTGAGTTCCGCGAGTTCACGGTCAAGATGCGGAGTCAAGGCGGTTTCCAAATTGGCGTGATGAATCAACACACCGTGCAAAAGCCCGCTGAAAAACTCAACGTCATAGCGGCCCATCCCCTTGTCCTCACGGATTTGTTTTTCAATCAGGTCAGCATCACCACCGGTAAGCCGCCACTGGTAAATACCTTGCAATGCCAGTTCGCGCGCACGGCGGCGCGCACTTTTGGCCGGAGCCTTTGCCTTGACGGGTTGATCGTTCATTCAATCTCCCGCAGCAAATTAATCATCTCAATCGCCACCAGCGCGGCTTCAGCTCCCTTTACGCTCATACGATCCTCGGCCTGCTCGTCCGTGTCGGTAGTCAAAATGGCGTTGGCGATCGGTACGCCGCAGTGCAGTTGAACCTCGCCAACGCCGCGCGCGGACTCATTTGATACTACTTCGAAGTGATAGGTATCACCGCGTATCACCGCACCGAGCGCGATTAGTCCGTCAAATTTTCCGCTCATCGCCATCTGTTGCAACACCAGAGGAATTTCCAGCGCACCCGGAACCGTGCTCAGTGTAATGTCCGCGTCGCTCACGCCCTGCATGACAAGCTGTGCGCGGCAGGCCGACAGTAAACCTTCACAGACCACTTCATTAAAACGACTCTGCACGATGCCGATACGCAGTCCTGCACCATTATGGTTTTTTTCGATTTCTTTCATGTCAACATCTCCAAATTTCCACCCTCGCCCCAAGCGGGCCGGATAGAGTGTGCTTTAATGCGTAGCGTGCCGTGTATTGTTTTGGCGGGTAAAGCAATCAGGCTAACCTACAACTTTGCCTGACAATAGCCCACCACTTCCAAACCGAACCCGGTCATGCTGGGCAGTTTGCGCGGGGTGCCGATCAGGCGCATCTTGCCGACATTAAGGTCGCGCAATATCTGCGCACCAATACCGTAACTGCGCGGATCCCATAGCGCGGCATGATGCGTTTCCGGGATTGCGGCAGCGCGTGCCAGCAAGTCTTGCGAAGTTTCAATGTGGTGCATCATTACCATCACGCCGGCAGACGAGGTGCTTATTTTTTTCAGCGCATCATGCACGCTGGTAGACTGCGGATAATGTGCCTGTTCCAGAAAATCCATCACTGACAGGGGTTCATGCACTCTCACCAGCGTTTCGGCCTGTGGCTGAATAGCGCCCTTCACAAGGGCCAAATGGGCCCGTTGGGTTGTCTTGTCGGTATAGGTTACCAGATCGAATTCGCCATAGGCGGTCTGCACTGTGCGCCGTCCCACACGCTCGATCAGCGTCTCGTTATGGATACGATATTCGATAAGATCGGCTATGGTGCCGATTTTCAGGCCGTGTTCTTTGGCGAATGTGACCAGATCCGGCAGACGGGCCATCTCGCCATCTTCCTTGATAATCTCGCAGATCACCGCAGCAGGCATCAACCCGGCCATGTACGACAGGTCGCAACCGGCTTCAGTATGCCCGGCACGTACCAGCACGCCGCCTTGCCGAGCCATGATCGGAAATACATGGCCGGGTTGGACGATATCCGCAGGGACGGCATTTTTCTTTACCGCCGCCCTGATGGTGGTGGCACGGTCGGAAGCGGAGATACCGGTAGTCACTCCCTCCGCTGCTTCAATTGAAACAGTGAAATTGGTACCGAGCGGACTCTTGTTTTCCCGCGCCATGTGCGAAATGCCCAACTGGCGGCAGCGTTCTTCGGTCAGCGTCAAGCAGACCAGGCCGCGCGCATGGCGGATCATAAAATTGATGGCTTCCGGGGTAACGAACTCGGCGGCAAATACCAGGTCGCCCTCGTTCTCACGGTCTTCCTCGTCCACCAGCACGACCATCCGCCCTGCGCGGATTTCGGCGATGATGTCATGTATCGATGCTATATCAGTCATTTAGTAATTATAAACATAACAGGTTGGCCCATAAACTGGGCATAACAGCAGGTATGGCCGGGAACAACCATTCCAGAGATAAATCCATTGCGCAATTCAATAGCTCCCATTGCGCTTCAAGAGCTGCCTACCGATCCGGCATTGCTGACTCGCCCCTTGCGGCGGCAGTCCAGCCACCAGGCAAGGAACGGGAGCATCAAAATTCCGCCCGGCAAGATTAACGGAATCAGGTAAGGTCCCAAGTTGGACAAGGCGCGCAAGTCACGCTGCAATATTGTGCGTTCTTCCGTGCTCCATCTTCCTCCATTGCGGCGCTTCATCAGAATGGGAATCAAACCGCGCACTTGGGAAAGCTCGTTACGGAGAAACAAACGTTGGCTCTCATATATCGTGCGCAGCATTGACCACTTTCGTTGCAATGGTGAAAGGATTTTCGTGCGAGACAGTTGTGTCATTCGCTTTGACCAAACTCGTGTTGGTTTTTAATGATTAAGATGAGAGGCAATTTTTGCAGAAAAAGCTTTGGAGGATCTGTATAACTTCCATATCCGCCATCCTGTCGAAACTATGCTTGTCACGCCGCGCCGACGGATTACAAACAGAGCGACAGCACCGGCGACAAGGACAGGTCTGGAACGCAAAAAGCGCACGGCGGCAATACCTTTATCGGCAAGAGACAAAGGCATTTGCCAGTGCATTCCGATTCCGGCAACGCGTTCGCGCTGTGCTGCAATTTTCCCCAGTAATTCGCCGCGCCGTTGCATCAACTCCAACATTTGCCTATTCATGGCTGATACCGAGTTGCTCCCTGTCTTTTGCCAATTCAGCCAGGCTGGCGGAAAACAGTTTGGATTTTTCTTGCGCCTTGCCGCGCAGCAACAATGTTGACAACAGACCGAAAGCGAAAAAAATAATAGCCAAAGCACCGAGTACCGCCAGACGGTGGTCATCCCAAAACAGTACCACGATAAAAACAGTAAACAACAGCAGGCACATACCGAAACAGAACAGGGCAATCAGTATAAAAATAAACAGTTGCGTTAAACGCAAACGTTCCTCTTGCAACTCATTTGCCAGCAATTCAAGCCGCGTCGAAACAATTCCGGTAAACGTCGCGGTAAACCGTTTGACTGACCCAAACAGTCCCGAATCAGCTTCTTCCTGCATCGCTTAACGACCGCGCGAAATCAGCATGCCCACAATCAAACCGACGCCGGCAGCGATACCGACCGCTTTCCACGGGTTCTCATGCACGTACTCGTCGGTCGCCATTGCCGCCTGCCTGGTTTTCTCGGCGACATGTTCCTGTGCAACGGCAAGACGTTCCTTGGCTGCATCCAGATTTTCCTGAATCCGCTCACGTACTGCAGATACTTTCTCACCCGCCTGGCCGGCCGTTGCACGCAGCAATTCTTCGGCATCCGCCACCACCACGCGCAAATCCTGCATCAATTTTTCTTTACTGACTTCGCCTTCGACGCCTGATAATTCGGTATTCATGACTCACTCCCCTATAAACAAGAAACTAAAGAACTGCCCGTTAATACTGGACAATTGTACTACAACTACCCATATCTATTCCGTCTCCGCCGTCAGCATCCTTTCCACATAGCGCGCGATCAAATCAATCTCCAGGTTTACCTTTGCGCCTGCACGCAACTCTTTCAGTGTAGTCACCGACAGGGTATGCGGAATCAGGTTGACGTTAAACACGGCTCCCTTAACCTCGTTCACGGTGAGGCTCACACCGTTGATAGTGATGGAGCCTTTCACTGCGATATATTTTGCCAACGCTTGCGGTGCACGCACGGTCAGTGTCCAGCTTTCTTCAAGGTCAATAAACGAAAGCACCTCGCCCACACCATCCACATGCCCGCTTACCAGATGCCCGCCCAGCCTGTCCGCCAGACGCAGCGCCTTTTCCAGATTGACATTCGCGCCCGGCGTTTCCAGGCCGACGGTGCAATTCAACGTCTCGCGCGACACATCTACTGTAAAAGTGTTCCCGGATTTCTTAACCACAGTGAGGCAAACGCCGTTCACCGCGATGCTGTCGCCGAGCTGAACGTCTTCCATACCAAGCGCGTGCGTTTCGACAGAAAGGCGCAGGGCACCATTGCGGTCTTCCGCGCGGGTGATGGTTCCTTCTTCTGCAATAATTCCGCTGAACATATTTATCCTTTTTTCACTCGCGCGACGATGCGCAAATCCTTGCCGACATGGCGCACGTCCTGCCACTCCAGATTTATACGTTTATCCAGGCTGGTCAATTCGCCCAGCCGCGCCATTCCGTGAGCCATATCCCCCAATAACTGTGGCGCGAGGTAAAGCACCAGCTCATCCACCAGTCCCTGTTTCAACAAAGCCCCATTCAATTTGCTGCCCGCCTCCACCAGAACTTCGTTGCAGCCTTGTGCGGCAAGGTTGTGCAGTACGGCGGCGGCATCTAATTGACCGCTCGCATCCGGCAACACGACAACGGACGCACCGGCTTGCTCCAATGCGGCGATTTTCTGCGTGTCTTGCGTTGCGGTGTAAACCATCACGCCATTTTCCTGTAACAGCCGGGCGTTCGGCGGCAGGCGCAACCCGTTATCCATCACGGCACGCAGTGGCTGGCGAGCGGTTGCCGGCTCGCGCACATTCAGTTGCGGATCGTCCGCCAGCACAGTGCCGATGCCAGTGAGCACAACGCAGGAGCGCGCGCGCCAGTGTTGCACGTCCTGCCGCGCCGCCGTACCGGTGATCCATTTGCTCTCGCCATTCGCCAGCGAGGTGCGCCCGTCCATACTGGCCGCGATCTTGCTGCGCACCCATGGCGTGCCGCGCGTCATGCGCGAAAAAAATCCGATATTGAGTTCGCGTGCCGCCGCCTCCATCAGGCCGTTCTCGACCACAATTCCTGCCGAGCGCAATTTCTCGACACCCTGCCCGGAGACTTGCGGATTGGGGTCTTGTATTGCTACCACTACGCGACCTACTCCTGCTGCGATCAGCGCATCTGCACAGGGCGGAGTACGTCCGTGGTGGCTGCACGGCTCCAGCGTCACATAGGCGGTGGCGCCGCGTGCCGCATCACCGGCTGCGCGCAAAGCATGGATTTCGGCATGAGGTTCACCGGCCCGTTCGTGCCAGCCTTCACCAACGACAATGCCATCCCGCACCAATACACAACCGACGCGGGGATTGGGGCTGGTGGTGTAAAGCCCCCGCTCTGCCAGACGCAGCGCCTGAGCCATCCATACGCTGTCCGGTGCTGCAATCATCATTATTTGGCTGGCAATTTCCGGCGTGCCGGTGTCTTGCGTACTTCCTCCACAGCTTCGGTGAAATCACCGACGTCCTGAAAACTCTTGTACACCGAGGCGAAGCGGATGTAGGCCACTTTGTCCAGCTTCAGCAATTCCTTCATCACCATTTCGCCAATCTGGCGCGAACCGATCTCACGTTCGCCGAGCGCAAACACTTTTTGCGTGACATTGTGAATTGCCGCATCCACCAGCCCGGTGGAGACGGGGCGCTTGTGCAGGGCGCGGGAAAAACTGGTACGCAGTTTTTCTTCATCGAACTCGCTGCGCATCCCGTTTTGCTTGACCACCTGAGGCATGCGCAGCTCCACTGTTTCAAAGGTGGTAAAACGCTTTTCGCACGACAGACAACGGCGGCGGCGGCGGATGCTGTTGCCTTCTTCATTTTCCCGCGTATCCACCACTTGGGTGTCGGGGCCTTTACAAAATGGACATTTCATAACGTGAAAAGTGAAAGGCGATAAGCAAACCGGTGACCATACCCTCCCGCCGGGGAGGGTCGCGCCACAGGCGCGGGGAGGGCATCACCTTTCACTTTTCACCTTTCACAGCTTCAAGCTCCATAACCGGAAATTGTGTGGTCAACTTTTTCACTTCGCCCGCCACACTGGCGATCACGGCTTCGTCATTCGGTGCATCGAGCACGTCGGCAATCAGGTTGGCGAGCTTTTCAGCTTCCAGTTCCTTGAAGCCGCGCGTAGTCATGGCCGGGCTACCGATGCGGATGCCGCTGGTGACGAAGGGCTTTTGCGGATCATTCGGGATGGCATTCTTGTTTACCGTGATATGGGCGCGGCCCAGCGCGGCTTCGGCTTCCTTTCCGGTGAGCTTCTTGGGTTGCAGATCAACCAAAAATACGTGGCTGTCGGTGCGCCCGGACACGATGCGCAAGCCGCGTTCCTGCAATACCTTGGCCATCACCCGCGCGTTGTCTATTACTTGTCCCTGGTATGCCTTGAATTCCTTGCCGGCGGCCTCTTTCAGCGCCACCGCCTTGGCGGCGATCACATGCATCAGCGGACCGCCTTGCAAGCAAGGGAAAATCGCGGAATTCAGCACTTTTTCATGCTCTGCTTTGGCCAAAATCAAACCGCCGCGCGGACCGCGCAGGGTTTTGTGGGTGGTGGTGGTGACGAAGTCGGCGATGCCAACCGGGCTGGGGTAATAACCCGCCGCGATCAGGCCCGCGTAGTGTGCCATGTCCACAAACAAGTAAGCACCAACACTATCCGCAATTGCGCGAAAGCGTTTCCAGTCGATTACCAAAGCAAAGGCTGAAGCGCCTGCCACGATCATCCTGGGTTTGTGCTCAAGGGCCAAAGCCTGTACTTGGTCATAGTCAATATCTTCCTGGTCGTTCAGTCCATACTGGATGGCGTTGTACAGCTTGCCGCTGATATTCACCGACGCGCCGTGGGTCAGATGGCCGCCATGCGCCAAACTCATGCCGAGAATCGTGTCGCCCGGTTTCAGTACCGAGACATACACGGCTTGATTGGCCTGCGAACCGGAATGCGGTTGCACGTTGGCGTATTCCGCACCGAACAGTGATTTGGCGCGATCGATGGCCAGTTGCTCCGCCACATCCACATATTCACAGCCACCGTAGTAACGCTTGCCGGGATAGCCTTCGGCGTACTTGTTGGTGAGTCTGCTGCCCTGTGCCTCCATTACAGCCGGGCTGGTGTAGTTTTCTGAAGCGATCAGCTCGATGTGATCTTCCTGACGGCGATTTTCATCCTGAATCGCGGCCCACAATTCCGGGTCGGTTTGGGCAATGGTGTTTTTGCTGGAGAACATGGTAAACCTTACTTAAATTAACGGTGAACGGGAAAGTCGTGCATTTTATCACGTTGGAGAGGATGGGCGGGAATGCAATAAGTTTAACGGAATACAGCCATTAATTTGAAGAGTTGGTTTCCTTTCAAGACGGCTAGGATATTGAAAGTAGATGGTGGACTT
>CAIQPV010000640.1 GCA_903873725.1 uncultured Nitrosomonadales bacterium | reverse complement strand
GTCGTTTTCAATCAGGCATTGCGCATTGATGTTGCAGTCACGCCCTATACTCGCGCCCTCCAGCACAACACAGAACTGCCAGATGCGGCTGCCTGCACCCACTTTTTCGGTCTTCACATCGGCCAGTGGATGTACAAAACTGGTGCCAGCGGTCATGCTGTGGCTCTCGTAATCGCGATCAGAAACTCATCGTACTCGCGGATGTAGTCAGCCGAGTCGTAGTGGTGTGAGGCGAAAACCAGCAGCATGGCGTCGGCCGAGTACTGGTATTGCACCCCCCAGATCATTGGCGGCAAATACATGCCGCGATGGGGCGCGTCTAGCAGCACTTCCACTTTGTTTTCGCCGTCGTCCGCAACCACCGCGCAACTGCCCTGTAAGCAAATGAGAAACTGATGGCACTGGCGGTGCGCATGCTCACCACGCACCTCTCGGCTGGGCACACCGTAGACAAGAAAGTAGCGCCGAGGCTCAAACGGAATCTGGCGCCCGAACTCGCCGACCGTGAGGTTGCCACGCAAATCAGGAACGACAGAAAACTGGTGCACCGTCACACCTTTGACGAGCGTTGTTTCCACAGTCGGCTGGCCACTTCCCGGACCTGTGTGCAAGCGACGACTCGCTTCGTGCACCGTGTCAACATAACCCACGATGCTGGCCGGGTTGCCTTCGACGATGGCGTTGGGCGGAACCGAGCGGGTCACCACTGATCCAGGGCGCACTTCGGCCTTGGCTGCAATCACCACGCCCGCATAAACCGTCGAATTCGCACCAATGATGGCCAATCGCTTTACTTTGGTAGCAGTAACGACTGTGCTCGATGAAGCGTCCACGAAAACCACGTTGGCTCCGATGTATACGCCCTCTTCCAAACACACGCCGGGTCCGATGTATGCGCCGCTTTTTATGATGCAGCCGACACCAACCCTGGCTTGTGCATTAACATTAGCGCGCGGATCGGTGAGCGGAGGATTGGCGGAGGTCTGCGTATTCATGATACTTTGTAGGTCGGTTTTGGCACGGTGATTTCATTCAATCGAGTTGATCAATTCTTTGAGTCTACCTTCGAGATTTTTCACGAATAAGGGCGTGTCAAACAACACGCCGCGCTCGCGAACAGCCCGCAAGTGCTCGCCAATGCGCTTGACCTCCTCGGCATGGCCCGCCAACCACACGGCCTTCTCCTCATAGTCTGCCAGACTGTAGGTAATCAATTCATCGAGCCCCGCCGCCGTAAGCAACGCACCAGCCATGCGCGAGGCGAAGGATCGACCGGTATAGGTAAGCACGGGCAGTCCCATCCACAGGGCATCATTGGCTGTGGTGCCCGCGTTGAACGGGAAACTATCCAGGAATAGATCGGCCACTTGGTAGCGCGCCAGATAGTTTTCCGGCGACACGCGTCCTGCGAATATCAGTCTGGATAAATCGACGCCACGCGCCTGCGCCTCCAGACGCAGGTTGTCTTCGGCCCAGGGGTTGTCGGCGAGCAGCCAGAACACACTGCCTGGAACGCGCGTGAGGATGTTCATCCATACGTCAAACACCTCGGGTGTGATCTTGTAGCTGTTGTTGAACGAGCAAAATACAAAACCTTCCGCCGGCAAACCGCAACTTTCGCGTGTAGGCATTTTCCCAACCACACGATTCCTGTCGCTCACCTGATAGATATCCGGCATGTACAGCGGCTTCTCGGAATAGTAAGGCGCCGCCGATTCGGGAATCAAGAATTTATCGGCAATCACGTAGTCGATGGACGGCAGCCCGGTGGTCGCGGGCAAGCCGAGATAGGTAATCTGGATCGGTGCAGGGCGATACGCCAGCATATTGGCACGCGCCCCTGCCGTCTGACCCTGCAGGTCGATCAGGATATCAATTTCATCGTCTCGTATTTTCCTGGCCGCCTCTTCGTCGCCCATCTGATGGATGCGCGTGAAGTGATCCATGGCACCGATGACGCGCTGGCGTAAAGCCGAACCGTCTTCTGGACTCCAGCAATAACCATAGATTTCAAAATGCTCGCGGTCGTGCAACTCGAACATTTGAACCGTCAACATGGATACCGGGTGCAGGCTGAAATCCGACGAGCAGTAGCCGATCCGAATCTTTTTGTGCCCGTAGCATTTGGGGTTCGCCAGCACCGGCAAATTCGACGCCACCTTTCGCTGGGCAAACCTGCGCGCCGCAGCCAACTGCGCCGCCGGATCATCGGAAATACTCAACATCGACAACGCCGAAGTCGATTCATGCATGTACTCTTGACTGACGCGCGGCAGCTTGGCGTAAACGGGCCAGGCGCACAGCTTTTGTCTCAGACTTACCCAGTGATGCAGCACATCGGCCTGATGGGGGTCGATGGCCAGGCTCTTGCCCAGAAAATACAGCGCCTCATAAAGCTGCTTTTGAGTCTCCAGCACACGCCCGAGGTGATTCAGAGCCGACACCAGCAGGGGGACATTCTCGTCTTTCGCCGTGGAAACATTCTGCT
>CAIQPV010000639.1 GCA_903873725.1 uncultured Nitrosomonadales bacterium | reverse complement strand
GCCTGATTAGGGGTTGCCGAATCACCATGAACTTTTCAGATGTCCTCAAAGCATTAAATCAGGCATCGGCGTTCGACCTTTACCGAATGCGAGCTGCAATCAACAGGGTACTGGATGAGCCAAGCTGGTTACAAGCGATTCAGTCGAGATTGCTAATCGGCCAATCTATCGAATATTTTGACTCTCAGGCAAATAAGCCGCGACATGGAAAACTCCTTGAGTTTCGGCGCAAACAGGCTGTTGTTCTGGATCAGGAGGATGGTAAGCGTTGGCTGATTCCTTATGTTGCTATCAATTTGGATGGCTCTGACGTTGAAATCCGGGAACAATCAGTCAAAGGATTGGGGCGCAATGAGGTTTCAGTAGGTGACGTAGTCGGTTTCATTGATCGTAATCAACAAGAACGAAGTGGTCAGGTCATTCGGCTGAATGATAAAACTGTGACTTTGCTTTGCGAGCATCAGCAATGGCGTGTCGCTTATGCTTACCTGCATAGAGTAGTTGACTCAGGCACCGTTGAGCGGAATGTTATCGAACATAACAACGGTGTGTAGGCTTTCAGGGAGAGCACCTTTCGAGGATACGCTTCCAGCCATTTCTTGCGGACACGGCCTCTCGAAGTATATCAAGGTATTCGTCCTCATCAACCCGATCATCTGGCATCGTTGGACTCTCCGCATGTTCTGACACGAGTTGAATACGCTCTGAGCGGGTTTTTGTGTGTTCAAGAATCCGGCTATACGCTTCGCAGGAATAGGCAAAAGTTTCGCGCTTTGCAAAATCGATTTCAAGCAACCATTCTCGGTGGCGCGTTGAATGCAGTCCGATTATTTCCCGCTTGCAGTTGTGAAAAATGTGAGCCGCTTCGTGTATTACATAATCTTCCAACGGGTTGTGATTACCAAAATAATCCATGGACACATAGCAGGTCGTCTCTTCGCTCAGCCCAACAATTGCTGGTGTTTCGTCTGAGAGCGACTTAACTCCCAAACTTGCTAGATAAATGTTTGCGAGATTCCACGCAGTACTTGGCCACGAGGTCTTTACAATGGAAGTATTTATCGTTGCCGGCGTCAGAAAAATAACCGAGCGCTCCAGCAAATCGAGGACAACGGATTGCTCTTTTTGTGGAAACAATCCTTGCACCATGGGTGTAAATTTGGCACGAGCATTTATTTCCATTCCGGAATAATCTTGATTTGCAGATACGTCAGCCTGTTGAGCACGATTCAAAACAGCGGTAACAAGTGCACTACGCAATGCCGCATCACCGTTTGTTGCCCGTTCGACGATTGAATTACCTGGCCATATTCCAAATAAGATATCGTCGTGGTTACCACTTGAGAGATAAAGATCAATCTCTGCTTTTTGCTCAATAGTCATCGGCATAATACTGGCTCTGGTAGTTTTAATTTGCTTCGCTCGCCTTGCTACTCTCCATGAGGCAATTCCCCGGAGTGCCCTCCCCTACTCTGAAATGAATGGATTCAAAAACTGTCTTCCCTTTAACTGTTTACTCTCTACCGTTGGCAGTTTTGCTTCATCGCAAACCTTTCCCCAGTTCTCATTGATACCGTGCCTCTGCACGTCGATAATTTCCTGTGCTTCGTTGTTGTTCAACTGAAATTTATGTGCCGCTACCAGACAAACACTTAATTTGCTCATCCGGTTCTGTCCATTGATTAACATGGCCTGTGTCGCCTCGTTGCCGGTTCGGCTTTGCGGACATATGTCGTAGGCCGGCGTCAACGTCAGGTAACGCCCATTCCAGAATGCGGCATGGTTACGTGCATGATCGTCCGTATTACCGCAGAGTATGTTGAACACGATACGCGTGAACAATTCACGCAAGGTATGCCCTGCGTCGGTGAACCTGCTGCGAATGATATCTGCCAGATCTTCATAGCTTGCGTAACGAGCCTGCATCTCGCCTAGCCCCAGAATAGTGAGTGCTGACACCATCGGTTTGCGCTGCCAACCCTTCTCTGTCTTAACTCGGTCGAACCTTTCGACCAGCAGCACATCCTTGCCCATGGTCTTTTCGAGCTTTACCGAAGCGACATCTATCCCCACCAATTTGGCCAGCCGCATGGCAATGTACTCTGCTTTCACGACATTGTAGACATCGCTACTGGACGAAAACTTGGCGATGAATTTCTTGTCACCAGACTCGATCATGACTTTAGGGCGGGCACCGCCAATCGAAGTACCATGCTGCAAAGCCAAATCAAGCGCTTTGCTGATCGGTAAACCTTGCTGCACCCTTTCTGCAGATTCCATCAACTCTTTGAGGGACGCATGGGCACCTTGCCTGGGAATGTATTCGGTTGGGGAAAGCTGAAAATCAAGTGCGCCGATTCGATCCGACCCTGATTCCAACAGACAGGTCAGTTCGTCCATCTCGACCGAATTGCCATCCAATGCACCACTGCGATAAAGAAGCACGCGGCGACCCCAGGCATCGGGAGAGGCATCCCGAATGCAACTAGGCATGGGAAGATCGTTCAACAACGGGAGTTCCCCTTGCTCTAACGGGAGTTCCGGTTCATAAATTGGAATGGCATTGCTACGTTCGAGATAGCTCTTACCGTAGTTGAACACTAACCGGCCATCATCGCGCTTGCTCAGTAGTCCGGCAACAACGGGTTCTGTATTTCCCGGAAGCCAGATCCAGACATACGCTTCTTTCGGATTCTTAGAAATCATCCTTGACCTTATTCGATTTACGGACCGATTTTGGCAGAAGTGCCAACTTTTGGTCTACCTGATGACGCATTTCAGAAAGGGTTGTTATATCCGCATCGAACAATTTGATCCCAAGGATGGCTGCAGCCTCAAACACCGCACCTATTGCACAACTAGGACTACCCTCCTCTATTCTGGATAACAATGGGCGTGATATACCTGCGCGATCCGCCAGTTCCTGTGCGTTCCAATTGCGTTCTGTGCGGGCGGCACGAATTATCTTGCCTAACAGCAAGAGTGCTTCATCGGTATAGCGGGATCTCACTCGAACAGTTTGTTTTGTC
>CAIQPV010000638.1 GCA_903873725.1 uncultured Nitrosomonadales bacterium | reverse complement strand
GCTTGACCAGACCCATCTCGCGCGCCAGGCGCACGACCTGCACGAACAACTCGCCGAGTTCCTTCAGGTGGAACGCACGGAAGTCGCGGATCGTGCGGTGCTTGGGGAAGTTGCCCGCCCCCAACATCCGAAACGCCAGGTCCTCGTGCAGCCGGCGCTCGATCTTGCGCGAACTGAACACGCCAGTGGCATATCCATAGAACAGCAATCCTAACAGGATTTCCGGCGCAATCGCTTCACCGCCCAGGACACTATAGCGACGATAGATCGGCCCCAGATCTAATTGAGCAATGATGTCCACAACAAAACGTGCTAGGTGGTTCGGCGGGAGGGCTTCTCCCAACTTGATACTCAAATCGAGCATTTCTTCGTAATTGGCAGTTTTGAATTTTCTACTCATGTTCGCAGTTTATCATATCCGTTTTGCCTTGTCGGCCCTCTCCGACAGGCTGCTAGGGGAATTAATAATGCAAATAGTGGTTTGAATGGGTGTCACTAGATTTACGAGGCCTTATGAAACTGTATTTCGTCGTAGATAGGAAACCATAAAAATATGCTATGTCCATATTGCCATAAAGAACATCCCGATGCTGCCCGGTTCTGTCCGGTTACTGGCAAGCCACTTGAAGCCTCTACGGGCGCATTCATTGTTTGTCCAAGTTGTGGGGAAAACATTCCGCCGGATGCGGAATGCCCCAACTGCGGTGCTACCATTGCAGGTGCCACCATTGCAAGGGTTGCCGATCTGGTCCCGCCGCCCGAGTCTCCGGCGAATTTGTCCGTGGCATGTTCCAATTGCGGGAAAAGTATTCCCCCAGATGCCGAATTCTGCCCCAACTGTGGTACGGTCATTGCAGAGGTTACTGGCGCTGAAAGAGCTGCCTTTCCGCTGGGAGAATATATCCAACAACATGTCCGCCTGCTGGCGGGGATTGCCGCTGTTATCCTGGCGGTGGTATTGTTGATCGTTTTCCTGCCACGGTTGTTATCAAAGCCCGCTACCCTTCAAAATTCAAATTCTGCGCCAACCAATGCATCCATTTCTCAATCAACAGAAGGTTCTTCATTCCCTCAAGGAAATAACAATCCAGCACCCACAAAAATAATCCTTCTTCCCACACCAACCAGCGTTCCCACAATCGCCATCCCTCCGACAGAAACTCCGGTTCCGCCTGAACCAACACGGGTGACATGTCCCGGAGCGCCTCCCATTAGGGTAGATTTGCGGCATCCTGCCCAGGTGACATCCAACTGCGGAGATCACATCCTGATGAGGTTAAACCCAGTGGTTGCCACCAATGCTGAACAATATTTATATCCTGGTGATGCGATCAATATCCTTGATGGCCCGCAATGTTCCAACGATGTTGCTTTCTTTTTGGTGGAAGCTCCAAAATATAGTAAAACTGGTTGGGTTGCAGAGGCAGAACCCGATAGTAAAATTTATTGCTTTGAACCTGTTCCTTGATCAAGCAACTCAAACTACCACCAGATACATTTCTATCGACCTTGGCAACCTAAAAGTGATAAAAACATCGGGAATATTATTGTT
>CAIQPV010000637.1 GCA_903873725.1 uncultured Nitrosomonadales bacterium | reverse complement strand
CCGGATCGCGATTACGCTGATAGTCACAACCAGAGCCCACTTCACACTTCAGTTTGCTCTGCCATCTCCAAGGCGTCATCTACCTCAATGCCAAGATATCGCACTGTAGATTCGATACGCGTATGGCCAAGAAGAAGCTGAACTGCCCTCAGGTTCTTGGTTCGGCGATAAATCAGAGTTGCTTTGGTTCGGCGCATCGTATGCGTTCCATAATTTGCGCTATCCAACCCAATCTCACTGACCCATTTATGAACAATCCGGGCGTATTGCCTGGTAGAAAGATGTGACGAATTATTGAGGCGGCTGGGGAAAAGGAAATCTTCTGATTTAAGCCCCTCCGAACGAATCCATTTGTCCACTGCGATTCGTGTTGGATCAGTAATCTCGAATTGCACCGCCCGTTGTGTTTTCTGTTGCAAAACGTTTGCACGCGATGAGACATGATCACCGTGCGAAATGTCTCGCACTTTCAGCTTAACCAGATCGCATGCTCGAAGCTTGCTATCAATGGCCAGATTAAACAAAGCTAATTCTCTGATTTGCTCTGTCAGCTGAAGGCGAACCCGAATGGCCCAGATATCCTTCAATTTGAGTGGTGCCTTCTGACCGGTCAGCTTCCCTTTGTTCCATGGTTCGTGTTGATTTGCAGCAATATCGGTTTCCATGATTCCATCTCCTTGCGAAAAGTGGAATACAACTTTGCTCCTGTTTGGAGGGAATAATCAAGTAGTGTTTTGCATGACAAGGTAAGTAAGGCACAGCATTCAAGTGTGAAAATGATGCGACCAACGATTCAAATACTATGGGGCAACTACGAGCTGGCAATATTGCCCAGTAGCAGCATGCAAAACCAAGACATGTCCGGAGTAATGATTACTTGAAACATCCGTAACTTATCTTGCCACTTTCTCCAGACGCGCCGCAGCTTCCCTTTTTCCCAATCCTCTAATTGCTGCAATTGCAGCAATTTGCTGTTGGCGCGGGTGAGTGGTTCCATTCTCCCATTTGTAAACAGATATCGCAGATGCTCCAATAAGCTTGGCCAGATCATTTGCAGATAAGCCGAGCCGTTGCCTCAGCGTACTAAATCCCTTGGCGTTGAACCTGACCCTGCTTGATTCGGAGGGTTTACCTGCAACGTCAGGCTTCTTGGGCATGCTTTTTTGAATCCGGGACAATTGTTGATCAAGTGCTGATAGACGCCGTAGGGGTCGATCAGTGACGCCACCTCCTGCGCGGTACGGAAGGCGTCCAGCAGACTTTCCGACAAGATTTCGATCAGCGCCTTGGGGCGGTCGCCTTGCTTGATGCCGGTGAGCAGCGGCATGCTGGTCGCTTTCCACGTGCCGAACAACTGCGTGACTCGCTTGTTGAAGGCGGTGAATTCGGCATGGCCGAAGATGGCTGCCTTAACTTGGCTGGCTTCGACCTTGGGCTGGCAATAGCCGGGCCGTACATCGTCGGCAAAGAGTTCGCGGCGCATGTTTGGGAAAACCTGCCAGTACGCGGCGAGTCCGTCGATGTCGCGCTTAGGAATGCCACCTTTGAGGTGAGCTTCGATGTCCTGCAAGTCCTCGGG
>CAIQPV010000636.1 GCA_903873725.1 uncultured Nitrosomonadales bacterium | reverse complement strand
CCTTTAGCAAAAAAATGAAAAAAAGTGATAAATATTTTCTCCCCTTTCAAATTTCGGGATGTAAATATTTAATATATTGATTATATATAATATTTTACCTATCCATACCAAAGACTTAATTTCAGTTCTTGCCTCGGGTCGGTAGTCAGCATTAACCCAGCCATGGATATAGTTAACTTGTAAACTATTTCTTGTGGTAATATTTTGCCGGAAAACTCTTGGCGTATTAATTATGAACAGTCAGTTCTGTCATTTCGAGGAAAGGATTCGACGCGTAGCGGAGAAGAATCCGGGAATGTCGATCAAAAACGTTACGCTTGCACGAATGTTTTTCTATGTGTTCAAGGCACTGGAAGATAGCGCCAACCATTTCCTCGCCGAATATGGTATTAATAACACCCACTACATTGCCTTGATGATGATTTACTCCAGCGAGGGCAACACGCTTAATCCATGCAAGCTGAGTGAATCGCTATTGTCTTCGCGCCCCAATGTTACCCGTTTGATAAACGAGTTAGTTGAAAACGGCTGGGTCGAACGCAAAGGGAGCATGGAAGACCGTCGCCGTATTGATCTCTCCCTGACCTCTGCAGGAATGGCGCTGCTTGAAGAGATACTGCCGCGCAATTTGGATCGGATAAACCAAATCTGGACCGATTTTTCTGCCGAAGAAATAGATCTGACCGAAAACCTACTACGCAAGATCCTCTCCCAAATCGGCCAACTGGATGCCCGCGAACATGACTGCCAAATTTAGCCTGTTGATGCTGGGCATAATAGGCTTGGCCGGTTGTGCTCCGCTACCGGCCAAATCGCCGCCGCAACCCGACGTCGCCAAACCGGAGTTGCAGCAAACCCTGTCCTCTGTAGCCGAAGACCCCGCCTTTGACCGCGCTTCCCGACCGGTTCGGGCATGGTGGAATGAATTCAACGACAAAGCGCTCGACACCTTGGTTGACGCGGCAATACAGAACAATCCCACGCTGGCGACGGCCCAAGCGCGCATCGATCAGGCACGGCAGGCGGCACGTCTGGTGGAGCTTGATACTGGCATTCGCTTCAACAGTGATGTCTCGGTGGTGCGCCAGCATCTAAGCGAGAGCGGACTATTCCCGCCTCCCCTGGGCGGTGCCACCCTGAACGAGGGGGATATTTCGGCGGGTGCTGCTTACACTCTTGATTGGTGGGGAAAGAACCGCGCACAGTTACAGTCTGCCATGGGTGAAAGCAGGGCTGCAGAGGCGGAACGAGATGCCGCAGAACTCGCGCTGGCCGGCGAAGTGGCCGATGCGTACTTCAACTGGCAGGACGTTGCCGCGCGCACGAAGTTTGCCCGGCAGACGGCGGACAAACGTCACATGGCATTGCAGTTGGCGGAATCGCGGCTGAAACGCGGAATTGATTCCTCGCTGGTTTCCAGCCAGATGGAAGTGCTTCTGGCACAGGAGCAAGACAACCTCAAGGATCTGGAAACGCAATCCCGTATCCTGCGTAACCGTCTCGCCGCATTGACCGGAAACGGACCTGACTGGGGTACCCGGCTTGAAGAGCCGGTACTGTCTTCCGGCGGCCTATTTCCGCTGCCGCAAAAATTGCCGCTGGACCGGCTGGCGCAGCGGCCGGATATCGTCGCGCTGAAGTGGCGGGCTGAAGCTGCCGCCAGTCAAATCGAAGGAGCGAAAGCAGATTTCTACCCGAATGTGGATTTGAACCTGTTGCTCGGATTGCAGAGCCTCGATCTCGGAAGCTGGCTCATGTCGAAGAACTGGTACGGCTCCTTTGGCCCCGCTGTGCATATCCCACTGTTCAACGTGCGCACGCTGCGCACCAATCTGGGCATCAGGGAAGCCGAATATACCGGGGCTGTTGCCCAGTACAATCAAACGCTGATTATGGCGGCAAGCCAAGTGGCCGACGCACTGGCTCGCGTGAGCTCGCTGAACGCGCGGGAGCAATTGCAGCGCACCGCCACCGCCAGCGCCGAGCGTTCGCAACACCTTCAGACAGAGCGTTTCGAAACCGGCCTGAGCGACCGTCTGCCCGCCCTGGACGGAGAAATTGCCGCCCTTGCCCAACACGCCCGCGAATCCAAACTGCAAGCCGACCGCAAGCGCGCCATGGCGATGCTGTTCGTGGCGCTCGGCGGCAAATATGAATAGCGAACACTTTTAATAATCCAGCGATGTAAGTCGAATCGGCAGCTTCGTCGCGTAACCCGGCAATCCAGCCAGTGTGAGGAGTAATCAATGTCGGAATCACCCAACACACCCAACAATAATTCATCCAAACGCAGCCGCGCGCTGCTCATCCTCACACTGTGTTTCATTTTGATTGGCGCAAGTTACGGTGTGTACTGGTGGATTCACGGCCGTTACCATGAAACTACAGACGATGCCTACGTCGCGGGTAACCTGATCCGTGTAACGCCGCGCATTGCCGGAACAGTGGTGGCAGTTTATGCCGAAGATACCAATCTGGTTCAGCGCGGCCAGCTTCTGGCACGGCTGGACGACGCCGATGAACGTGTTGCCCTGGCCGCCGCCGAAGCCCGTCTGGCGGAAACGGTGCGCGAGGTGAAACAGATGTTTAGCGCCGCGGATCAGGGGCGCGCCAATGTGGCGATCAAGGAAGAGAGCCTGCGTCAGGCCGAGTCCGATGCCGCACGGCGCGGTGGCGCTGCAGCAGCGGACGAAGCCGTTTCGCACGAAGAACGGGAACACACCGGATCAGCTCTGAAACGCGCCCAGTCAGAACTTCGCCTGGCCAACAGCCAACTTGAAGGTGCGCTGGCGCAGGTGGCGAATACAAACATTGAGCACCATCCCGCCGTGAAGCAGGCGGAAGCACAGGTGCGCGAAGCATACCTTAACCTCAGCCGCTGCGAAATTCGTGCGGCGGAAAGCGGCTATGTGGCCAAACGCGCAGTGCAGGTCGGACAGCAGGCAGCGCCGGGTAATGCACTGATGGTTATTGTGCCGCTTCGTCAGATATGGGTAGAGGCAAATTTCAAGGAAGACCAGTTGCAGCGCATGCGCATCGGGCAAGCGGTAGCGATGGAGTCCGACCTGTACGGCAGCGGAGTCACCCTGCACGGCAAAGTGGAGGGGCTTGCCGCCGGTACCGGCAGCGTATTTTCCCTGCTGCCGCCGCAGAACGCGAGCGGTAACTGGATCAAAATCGTGCAGCGCCTGCCGGTGCGTATCGCGCTGGATTCATCTGAAATAGCAAAATATCCGCTGCGTATCGGCCTGTCGATGAAAGCGGAAGTTGAAACCGCAGACACCGCCGGCGAGTCGCTCGCCAAAGTTTCCCCCAGCGGCCCGCTTTATGAGTCTGCAGTATACGGCGACGACGAGAAGAAAGCCGAGCAACGCATACACGAGATCGTTGCCGCCAATCAGGGGCAGTTGAAATAGATACCCCGGTACCCACCGTGAAACCCGAAGCACTGCCGCCGCTGCACGGCTTCACCCTGGTCCTGCTGACCCTGGCGCTCGGCTTGGGCACTTTCATGCAAGTGCTGGACACTTCCATTGCCAATGTTTCGCTGCCCGCCATCTCGGGCGATCTGGCGGTGAGTCCAAACCAGGGTACTTGGGTTATCACTTCGTTTGCCGTCAGCAACGCCATCTCCCTCGCACTTACCGGCTGGCTGTCGCGCCGTTTCGGCCAGGTGCGCTTGTTCGCCTTATCCACACTTCTATTCACGCTTGCCTCCTGGCTGTGCGGTCTGGCACCCACCCTGCCGCTGCTGATCGCCGCGCGGGTGCTGCAAGGGGCGGTGGCCGGGCCGATGATTCCGCTGTCGCAGGCTTTACTGCTCGCCAACTATCCCAACGAAAAAAAAGGCCTGGCTCTTTCGCTATGGTCTGTTACCGTTATGGTGGCTCCGATCATGGGACCGATCATGGGCGGCTGGATCACCGACAACATCAGTTGGCCGTGGATTTTCTACATCAACATCCCGGTCGGCATCCTCTCCGCTTTTCTCACATGGCGCCTGCTGCACAAGCGCGAATCAGAAATGGCCAAGCTCCCGGTAGACAAAGTCGGCCTGTTCCTGCTTGTGCTTGGTATCGGTGCCCTGCAAATCCTGCTCGACAAGGGCAACGAGCTGGACTGGTTCGAGTCGAAGCAAATCCTTGTGTTAGCGATTGTTGCCGTGGTGGCGCTCGCTTTTCTCATCGCGTGGGAGTTGACCGAGGATCATCCCATCATTGATCTGCATTTGTTCCGCAACCGCAATTTCTTCATCGGAGTCGCCACGCTGAGCATAGGCTACCTGGTGTTTTTCGGCAACGTGGTAATACTGCCCCTGTGGTTACAGACGCAGATGGGTTACACCGCAACCTGGGCCGGTATGGCGGCAGCGCCGGTGGGTATTTTGTCCATCTTCATCACGCCGCTGGTGGGAAAGAACATGCACAAGCTCGACCTGAGAATCTGGGCCAGCCTCAGCTTCGCGGTGTTTGCCGGAACTTCGTTCTGGAACAGCCATTTTAATACCGACACCACTTTCTGGCAGTTGGTGATACCGCGCCTGATCATGGGCATCGGTGTGTCGGCTTTCTTCGTGCCTTTAATGTCGCTGACCCTGTCCGATATTCCGCCACGTCTTCTTGCCAGCGCCGCCGGCCTGTCCAACTTCATCCGCATTCTCGGCGGCAGCTTTGGTACCTCGCTCAGCATCACCCTGTGGGATCGCCGCGCCGCTTACAGCCATGAACTGCTGGCTGCGCGCGTGCACGAATTTTCTCCCGCCACCAATGATGCGCTGGCCACCCTGGGCGGCCTGGACCAACCGCTGTCGTCCGGTTATGCCATGATCGAGCGCAGCATGCAGCAGCAGGCAGTGATGCTGGCGACCAATGATATTTTCTGGCTCTCGGCGCTGATGTTCACCGGGCTCATGCTACTGGTGTGGTTCTCCCGGCCGGGCCAACCTATTGCCAAGGGCGGGCACTTGGCTGAGAACGCACCAGAATAGCCACCAGTATCCTCAGGGACATCGTGATTATCCCTGCTCTGATTAGCTCGTTAGGAACTGCGTTTTCACACAGTTTGTGCCATCAACTGCCGGTCGCGGCTCAACGCTTCGCGCCCCTGGCGGTAAATTTGGCAGTATGAGCTTCTGCATCGCGCAAAGACAGGCCGTAGCAATGATCAGCGCAAAACTTAACGAAGTATGTCAGCTTTTTTCACAAGTTCAAGGGCTGATCCGACTTCCATCTTATGGTAAATTGCGGTACGGTGAGTTTTGATGGTGCCAATCAGAAGGCTTTTTCAATCTAAGTTAATTGGAAGTAGGTTCTAATAGCCTATGGTGCAAAAAAGTTTGATTCGAGAATGGCATTCCATTTTCCACACAAGTGACTTTAGCCGTTGGTGACGAATGAATAACAATAGACCAAGCTTCTTTCTGCGAATAACCCTGTTCATAGGTCTTTGGTTTCTAAGCAGCGCATGGGCGCAACAGCAGACGTTGGTGGTTGCCACCTATTCCAACGTGGACGAAATCATCAAGTCAGCGATTCCAAAGTGGAAGGTCAAACATCCCGGTGTAGATGTCAGGGTACTCAGACGTGCCTTTGATGACCACCACAACGCGATGATCGCCTCGCTGTCGACGGCGTCAAATCTTCCTGATGTGATGGTTGTGGAGTTTAATTATTTGGGACGTTTCGCCGCCAGCGGACAGTTGGAAGATCTAACCGGAGCACCCTATCAGATCAGAAACATCCAGCAAAACTATGTGCCCTTTGCGTTTCATCAGGCATCAATCAGTTCAGGCGCTGTGTTGGCGGTGCCTGCAGACATCGGTCCCGGCACTCTGTTGTACCGGGATGACCTGATCAGGAAATCAGGAGTGACTGAGGCTGATCTGACCAAATCCTGGGAATCCTATGTGGCGTCAGGCGCCAAGATCAAGGCCGCCACCGGCGCATTCCTTATACCGGAAGCTTCAGATATAGCGGAAATCTTGATCCGATCCAACGTGAAGCCCGGTGAAGGCCTGTATTTCGGGACTGATGGCAAGGTACTGGTCGAGTCCCAGCGCTTTGTCAGGGCGTTCGAGTTGGCGCGGCTCGTGCGTCAACAAAAGCTTGATGCCCGGTGGACACCTTGGAGCCAGCCCTGGAGAGATGGTCTCAGGAACGGCGAAGTCGCCAGCATCATGTCTGGCGCATGGATGGTTGGGCACCTGGCGACCTGGATAGCGCCAAAGTCCAAAGGTCTGTGGCGCGCAGACCAACTGCCCGGTAATTCATGGGGCGCTTGGGGAGGTACCTTTTACACCATCCCCAAAAGAGCGAAAAACAAGGTATTGGCTTGGGAATTCGTAAAGTTCATGACGCTGAACCGCCAGGTACAGATCGCCGCTTTCAAGTCCCAGAACGCCTTCCCCGCTTTGATGGATGCGCATGACGATCCCTTTTTCGATTTGCCCGTCGATTACCTTGGGGGACAGCACGCACGTATATTGTGGCGCAAGGCGGCCCAGCATGTCAGCCCGATTGAAGTGAATGAACTTGATCAGAAGGCGAGCGAAGTGATCAACAACCAACTGGACAAGGTACTCAACCAGGACAAGGACATTGCGCTTGCGCTGAGCGACGCCAAGGTCAGCCTGGAACGTATGCTGCGGCATTGAATATGGAGTTAACTTTGCCCCGTAAGGTGTTGCTGTCGATTGTAGGCGTGAGCGCTTTGTTCATCGTCGCCACAGTACTGACCGCCGGCATTTTTATCAGAAGCGGCTACCAGACAGCAATGGAGCACGCCGAAGACCGGATCGTGCAATTCGCTGCCGGCGCGGAGTCAGGACTGAACCGCAGCCTGCTCGGGGTGGATGTATTGCTGGCGACGGTGGATGATTTGTTGCAGTTGTCCAGTACTGTCACCAGAAAGATCGATCCACAGCAGGCCAGCGAACTCATGCGCAGCCGCATCGATCAAAATCTGCTGGTACGCTATGTTGCGCTCTTAACGCCAGAGGGCAAGGTGCTGGCTTCATCCGACCGCAGTGGCGCAGGGCTAAAAGTGGTTTTGCCTGAAGGGTTCGTCCGGCAGGTGCTGGCGCAGCCGGTTTTCACCGTGTTCATCAGCGCGCCGCTGACGAACGGTGATGACCCCGAACCGGTTTTGTATTTCGGACGTACTGTCAGACTGTCCGACGCCAGCCGTGTGGTCACCGTGGCACAGGTGCAGCTTCCGCTGCTGGCGAATATTATGCAACAGGACGTGGGCGGTGCAGGGCTGGAGATCACGCTACAGCGCATAGACGGACAGTTGTTTGTGAGCGTTCCAGAGACCAGAGCACCAATTGCCGGCATAGCCATCGAGACACTAGAAGAACTGCTGGCTTCGGGCGCTGTCCAGAAGGTGCCCAGCATCCTGAGTGGTGCCCCGGCGCTGATGCTTGCACGCCGCACGCTGTACCACAGCACCTGGATCAGCATTGCGATGCCGATAGAGGTCGCACTCGCGCAGTGGAGAGTGGAGCGCAATTTTATCTTGGCAGTTGCCGTGTTGGCGCTTCTGTTGATTGTTCTGGTTGCTGTATTTGCTCGCTGGTATCTGTTCGGGATGGAACGAGCGAATAACCAATTGACTCAATCCAAGACGGTACTGGATCAGGCGCTTAATTCCATGGACAGTGGCTTTTTGCTGTTCGATTCAGGTGGGCGTATCTTTACTTGGAATCGGCGCTTCGAGGAAATATTTCCGTCAATGCGCGCTATATTGAATCCTCAGGTAAGCTACCAGCAGATGTTTGAGGCCGAGGTACTGGAGATTCTGCCCGATGGCGATACGCCAGCACGAAGCGCTTGGGTGCGAAGCCGTATGAAACATTACAACAGTGTGCAAGCCGAACATGAGCAACTCTACCCAGACGGGCGCATGGTTCATATTTCCGAGCGGCAGACACCGGACGGCGGGCGCGTATGCATCTTTCAGGATGTGAGCGAGGAAAGGAAGGCTCAAGCCGATCAGCGGATTGCCGCTACAGTCTTTGAATCTCAAGAGGGTATGAGTGTGACCGATGCAAACGGCACATTTCTACGGGTCAACAAAGCATTTACCACCATCACTGGATATACTTCTGAAGAAATCATCGGGAAAAGTCCGAGCATTCTTAAATCCGGTCGGCACGATGCAAATTTCTATGCTGCCATGTGGGAGAGCATTAATAAAACCGGCGCATGGGAAGGTGAAATCTGGAATCGACGCAAGAATGGTGAAATCTATCCAGAACATCTCACCATTACCGCAGTCAAGAATTCAGATGGTGCCGTTTCCAATTATGTTGCTACATTAACCGACATCACCCTGATCAAAGCGGCGGCGGATGAGATCAAACATCTTGCTTTCTATGATGCACTCACACGCCTGCCCAATCGCCGGCTTTTGCTGGACAGGCTCAGGCAAGCGTTGGCTTCCATTGCGCGTAGCGGTCGGACTGGCGCGCTATTATTCATTGATCTGGACAATTTCAAGATCCTCAACGATACACTTGGGCATGATATTGGAGACATACTGCTGCAACAAGTCGCAAATCGTCTGGAGTCCTGTGTGCGCGAAGGCGACACTGTAGCTCGACTGGGTGGTGACGAGTTCGTGATCATGCTGGAAGACTTGAGCGAAGATACCATTCAGGCGGCAGAGCAGACAGAATTTGTTGGCAATAAGATATTGTCCACGCTCAATCAACCCTACCAACTTGCTTCCCATGAACACCACAACACACCGAGTATCGGCGCAACATTGTTCAGTGACAACACGCAGTCCATAGATGAACTGATGAAACAAGCCGACATCGCCATGTATCAGTCGAAGAAAGCGGGGCGCAATACCCTGCACTTTTTTGATCCGAAAATGCAGGAAACCATTGATACTCGGGCGGCGATCGAACGTGAGCTACGCGATGCACTGGAAAAACAACAGTTCCAACTGCATTTCCAACTGCAAGTAGACGGTATCCAGAAAGACGGCACTCACCGCCCATTGGGAGCAGAGGTATTGATACGCTGGATACATCCTGAGCGGGGTGTGGTTTCTCCCGCAGAATTCATTCCGATGGCAGAAGAATCCGGGCTGATTCTACCTATCGGGCAGTGGGTACTGGACACCGCTTGTGCCCAGATCAAGGCATGGGAGAAGGATGCAACCACCGAGAATCTGGTGCTGGCGGTAAACGTGAGTGCCAAGCAATTTCGTCAAACGAATTTTGTGAGCCAAGTCAAAGAAACGGTTCAGCGTCATGGCATTGACCCGAAACGCTTGAAATTGGAACTGACCGAAAGTCTGTTGTTGGAGGATATCGAAGGCACGATCTCAATCATGAACGAGTTGAACGAGATGGGCTTCCTGTTTTCCCTGGATGACTTTGGCACCGGTTATTCTTCCTTGCAATACCTCAAACGCCTGCCGCTTGACCAGATCAAGATCGACCAGTCCTTTGTGCGTGACATTGTCTTCGATACCAACGATAGGGCGATTGTCAAAACCATCATTGCCATGGCCGTCAGCCTCAACCTG
>CAIQPV010000635.1 GCA_903873725.1 uncultured Nitrosomonadales bacterium | reverse complement strand
GGACTGCCAGAAGATGAAAGCAGTAGACGCCCCCTTAATGCGTATAGCCATCACCGATATCACCGAACGCAAGGCTGCCGAAATGGAACGTGACAGCTTGCTTAGAATAATTGAGGATTCCCCCGACTTTATTGGAACCCTGGATTTACAGGAACATTTTCTGTACCACAATATTACCGCACACAGAATGCTGGGGTTGGCGGATGATGCCGACATGTCCTCCATGGGAATCAAAGACGTGCACCCAAAGTGGGGAGTAAAAAAAGTATTGGAAGAAGGCATACCTACAGCACTCAAGCTGGGTGTCTGGCAGGGCGAAAATGCCATCCTGAACAAGGACGGGGGCCTAACTCCAGTTTCACAAGTCATTCGGCTTCATTGCGATGTCTCCGGTAATCCGCAATTTCTTTCCACGAATATGCGGGATATCACCGAACCGAAGCGCCTTGAGCAGTTACTGGTGGATAACATAACCAAACTTGAGGTCGCGAAGGCGGTGGCGGAAAAAGCCAACCTCGCAAAATCCGACTTTATCTCCAGCATGAGCCATGAGTTACGTACCCCGCTCAATGCCATCCTCGGTTTCTCCCAGTTGCTGGAATCCAGTATTCCTCCGCCTATGCCCAACCAAGTATTGAAAATTCAGCAAATTGCCAAAGCAGGCTGGTATCTGCTGGAGCTGATAAACGAAATTCTCGATCTCGCGGTGATTGAGTCCGGCAAACTGGCACTATCGCCGGAACCGCTGTCTCTGGCCAGCATCATGCTTGAATGCCAGACCATGTTCGAACCACTGGCGCTCAAGCGTGATATTCACATCAACTTTCTGCCAGTGGATAGTAGTTTGTTTGTCCATGCTGATCGAATCCGGCTGAAGCAGGTTATGACCAACCTGATTTCCAACGCGATCAAATACAACCGCGAACATGGAACAGTTGAAGTGATGTGTGCCGTAACAACAGATAAACGTATACGTATCAGCATCAAAGACAGCGGTGTTGGGCTGACCCCAGAAAAACTGTCACAGCTATTTCAGCCGTTTAATCGCCTTGGACAAGAAAGTGGAACTGTTGAAGGGACGGGCATCGGTTTGGTGGTAACAAGGCGACTGATTGACCTGATGGAAGGCACAATCGGAGTGGAAAGCATCGTCGGGGTAGGCAGCGAGTTCTGGATCGAGCTCATGCGTGACGATATACCGCAACCTAGCACCAAGAATACCTTGAACGAAGAGTATTTAGAGCAAGTCAGATGTAAAGAAATTGTGGCAAGGCGTACCCTGCTTTATGTGGAAGACAATCCGGCCAATTTGATGCTGGTCGAACAAATCATGATCGAACATCCACACATAAGCATGTTTAGTGCTCGCGATGGCAGTCACGGCGTAGCGTTGGCGCGCGCCCATCGCCCGGATGTCATCCTGATGGACATCAATCTTCCCGGCATGAGTGGAATTGAAGCCATGAAGATTCTGCGCAAAAACCGGGCAACGATGCACATTCCTATTATCGCTCTGAGTGCCAATGCCATGCTTCAGGATATCGAGAATGGTCAACATGCTGGATTCTTCAGTTACCTAACCAAGCCGATCAAGATTAAAGAATTTATGAATGCGCTGAATAGTGCGCTGGCTTTGGCAGAAACTGGGGTAGTCGAAGTAACTGAACCAGAATAATTAAGCGGAGTATCCAAAATATTAATCGTGGCAACTGTGTTACTAACGGCTTAAAGGCAATGTATTAATTTGATACAGGCCTGTAAGTTGCACGGTGATCAATTGGCAATATTAATGTTGAGTTGATATTGCAACAAATCCAATCTTAATTTCTTATGTGCGCTACCGCACGGGCAGAAATATCTACGTGAATTATAGTTACGACTCTGTAGTTATCACCATTTATGCCTTTGAATATTTCATTACTGAAAAGGTGCAATATTATGTCCGCCCACCCACACTTTCATTACATGCTTTCATCGCCACACCATAATCAATATGGCTACATTATGTTGGGCAATGAAAAGGTTCATCACATTGATGATATTCATGAATTTTATCGGGCTTTGGGATATAACGACAAAATATCGAAAACTGGATTATTGCCTGAAGAGTTTATATGGGATCAATATCATAAAAATAAATGCGAAAAGTCGGATGTTTGTTTGCAAATCAAAATTATTGAATATCTCAGTAAACATTCCCCTAAATTCTTAGAGAATTATGCAGTTGAATGTGAACACTGGCTTGCAAGCTGTATGACAAAATGGACGAATAAATCAACAGAGTGTACTGATTGCATTACAGACAATAAATAATCTCATCTCATCACGTACATTATTAACTTGTTTAAGAGTGTTGGGCGCGATGACTGTATTGCAGAATGACTAAACTATAGTGTGGAAGCAACTAAAAAGTTTCGTAGTCGGAATGAATGAACAACCGGAATAATCTCGGTCGGGCAATGAAATAGAGGATTCCGTAACAAGTTTGGCCCTTTCGCTCGTGACTAAAACAAACCCTGATCCAGAAGCGACCCAGAAGGCTGCAGCGCTATCGCTTTGACGAAAAGCAGGCGGGAATTCAACATCTGATTTTCTTCATATGTCAGGTTATGCAGCCGTCAGCCCACGTCTTCCGAGCGGAGCCTAATGTGAATGATGATCTAAAATCCTTACCGATGATCGAACTGGAAACCCAATTGAAGTCGTCGCCGGACGGCCTCAGTCAAGTGGAAGCACAGAAGCGATTAACCCAATATGGGCCGAACGAGATCGAAGAGAAGAAGGTCAATCCGTTCCTGAAATTCCTCACTTACTTTTGGGGGCCTATTCCCTGGATGATCGAAGCGGCTGTGATCCTTTCGGCAGTAGCCCGACATTGGCCTGATTTTGCCATCATCCTTCTGCTACTTATAGCCAATGCCGTTGTCGGATTCTGGGAGGAGTACCAGGCAGGCAACGCAATCGCCGCGCTGAAGGCCAGGCTGGCAATAAATGCACGAGTAAAACGTGACGGGAAGTGGGTGACCCAAGCGGCGCGTGAGTTGGTACCTGGCGATGTCATCCGCTTGCGTCTGGGAGACATTGTGCCTGCGGATGCCCGCTTGCTGGAAGGTGACCCGGTAGAAGTGGATCAGTCAGCGTTGACGGGAGAGTCTTTGCCAGCCGAACGAAAATCAAGCGAGACGGTGTTTTCGGGGTCAATTATTTGTCAGGGAGAAATTGGCGCGCTCGTGTATGCCACGGGAATAAACACATACTTTGGCAAGACGGCACAACTTGTGCAGGAGGCACACACCGTCAGCCATTTCCAGCGCGCGGTACTGAAGATTGGCAATTATCTGATCATCCTCGCAGTGACTCTGGTGGCATTAATTCTGTGTGTCGCGCTTTTCCGTGGAGACAATATCCTCACCACGCTTCAATTTGCCTTGGTTTTGACCGTAGCCGCGATTCCCGTGGCAATGCCCACAGTCCTGTCCGTGACCATGGCGGTTGGCGCTCGCCAACTTGCCAGAAAAGAGGCGATTGTGACCCGCTTGGCTGCCATTGAGGAGTTGGCGGGAGTGGATGTGCTGTGTGCGGACAAAACCGGCACCTTGACCCAGAACAAGCTGACATTGGGCGATCCATTCGGCGTGAACGATATTTCTGCCGATCAACTCATCCTCAATGCCGCATTAGCGTCTCGTGCGGACAACAAAGATGCCATTGATCTGGCCGTGCTGGGCGGTCTGAAAAATGATCAGGCTTTGAACGGCTATCAGGTAATGCATTTTCAGCCGTTCGATCCGGTACATAAGCGTACCGAAGCCCTCGTCAAGGGAGCTGACGGAAAGGAATTCAAGGTAACCAAGGGCGCTCCGCAGGTTATTCTGGAGTTGTCGGCCAATGCTGGGGAGGTTGGGCCATTCGTCGATAAGGCGGTTAATGAATTTGCGGCACGCGGCTTCCGTTCGTTGGGTGTAGCCCGGGCCGATGGAGATGGCCCATGGCAGTTTATTGGACTGTTGCCGCTGTTCGATCCGCCTCGGGAAGAAGCCAAGGCTACCATCGCGACAGCCCAACTGATGGGAGTGAATGTCAAGATGGTGACGGGCGATCAGTTGGCTATCGCTCGGGAAACCTCCAGAGAATTGGGATTGGGCAAAAATATTCTCGATGCCAGCGGCTTTGGCGATACCAAGTATCACGAGACAGCGCAGTTGGTGGAGGCCATCGAGCAGGCCGATGGCTTCGCTCAGGTGTTCCCCGAACACAAGTTCCACATTGTGGATGTCTTGCAACAACGCGGCCACATTGTTGGCATGACTGGCGATGGCGTGAACGATGCACCCGCGCTGAAAAAGGCCGACTGCGGCATTGCCGTTTCCGGCGCTACAGATGCGGCACGTGCGGCTGCATCCATTGTGCTGATGACGTCCGGCTTGTCGGTGATAATCGATGCAATCAAGGAAAGTCGAAAAACATTCCAGCGGATGAATAGCTATGCCATATATCGTATCGCCGAGACGTTGCGGGTACTGTTGTTCATGACGTTTGCAATCCTGATCTTTAACTTCTATCCTTTGACTGCGGTGATGATCGTGATGCTGGCGTTGCTCAACGATGGGGCAATTCTGTCCATCGCGTATGACAACGTCCATTACAAAGATAAGCCAGAGGCATGGAACATGCACATGGTGCTGGGAGTTGCCACTGTGTTAGGCGTCATCGGAGTCATTTCCGCCTTCGCCTTGTTTTACCTTGGGGAGCGCGTCTTTCATCTCGACCGTGCTCACATCCAGACGCTAATGTATTTAAAGCTGTCCGTGGCGGGACATATGACGATTTTCCTGACACGGACGCGCGGCCCATTCTGGACGATACGCCCCGCGCGGATTTTGCTTGTGGCGGTGCTCGGTACGCAATTGGTGGCAACTCTGACTGCGGTTTATGGAGTATTTATGACGCCAATCGGCTGGGGCTGGGCGCTGTTCGTCTGGGGATATGCACTGGTGTGGTTTCTCGTAAATGATCGCGTAAAACTGCTTGCTTATCGGATATTCGACCCAACTGCTGAGCCCCTGTTAATCAAAAAATCTTTCAATGTGACTGCGCATATCTCCAGGTGAACCTTTGAACTATACGAGAAGCAAGGCCGCAGCGACGGGTGCGTGCTAACACGTAGAACGCTTTCCTTCAGGTTATGTCGTAAACACGTTTTGTTTGTGAACGGCAAGGGGCAGGTCTAACGTTTCAGCAATTTATTGCGCGCACTGTGATTCAGCCCGGTGCAATAAAATTGCGACATTACGATTGCATTAAAACAGTCGGCTAAACATTCCCGATCCCGCGAGTCGGCAAGTTGATCTGTTTCGCAAAATCCAGCATGCGCCGGATGGAAACTTTTGCGCGCAGTCCGATTGCCGGATCAACGTGGATTTCATTTCTGCCCGTTTCCAAAACTTCCGCCACGCCGAACAGGTCATTCATCGCCATCCACGGACAATGATTGCAACTGGTGCAGTTCGCGCCATAACCCGCCGTCGGTGCTTCGAGAAAAATTTTGTCCGGCGACAAGGTTCGCATTTTGTGCATAATGCCGTTGTCGGTGGCAACGATGAACTCCTTTGCCCCCAGAGTTTGCGTCGCCTTGATAAGTTGCGTGGTGGAACCGACCACATCGGCCAACTTTACCACTGCACGCGGCGACTCCGGGTGCACCAGTACCTTGGCGTGCGGATGCTGCGCCTTGAGTTCGATCAACTCCTGCATCTTGAATTCGTCATGCACCACACACGAGCCCTGCCACAACAGCATGTTTGCACCGGTCTGCTCCTGCACATAAGCGCCCAGATGCCGATCCGGCGCCCACAGGATTTTCTCCCCGTGCTCCTTTAAATATTTTACGATGGGCAACGCGATGGAACTGGTCACCATCCAGTCGGCACGCGCTTTAACTGTCGCGCTGGTATTGGCATACACCACCACGGTGCGATCCGGATGCGCGTCGCAGAACGCGGCGAACTCGTCCGCCGGACAACCCAGATCAAGCGAGCATTCCGCTTCCAGATCCGGCATCAATACCCGCTTTTCCGGATTGAGTATTTTCGCGGTTTCGCCCATGAAACGCACCCCGGCCACGACGATGGTTTTCGCCGGATGTCGGTGACCGAAGTTCGCCATGTCGAGCGAATCCGACACCATGCCGCCGGTCGCCTCGGCCAAATCCTGCAAATCAGGATGCACGTAATAGTGGGCAACCAGCACAGCATCCTGTTCTTTCAACAGGCGTTTGATGCGCGTAATCAATTCGGCCTTCTCTTCCGGGTTGGGTTCGCGCGGCTGTTTTGCCCATGCTTGTGCCGTGCTGCAACTCGATTGCCCGGCACCAGGATGGTCGTAAGCGATGGTAATAATGTTGTCTTGCACTTTATCTATTCCTTCAAATTAAATTTCCAGAAAATTTTTCGCGCTTTAATCCCCCGCGCACTTTTTCAAAGTAGGGTTAGGAGGGATTTGTCTCTTTGGTAATTGCAAAATTGCTGCGCGGTTGCTCGGCGAAAAGACTTTCTCTGCCGCTTCTCGCCACGGTAGCCAGATATAACTCAAATGCTCGCGCGGAGAGAGTTGAACAGGCAACACACCGGTCAATTCGAGACCGAACACATGCTCGGTATTTTGCATGGTGCCCGGAGGGTAACGATGCTGCCACTTGGGATAGATATCATACACATTCTGCACTTGCCAGTCGGTCAGCACATGGCAGTTTGCATCCAGCCCGGTTTCTTCGAATGCCTCGCGAATCGCTGTTTCGCGAAGCGACTCTTCGCCGTCTCGGCTGCCCGTCACCGACTGCCAGTAGCCGGGATAATCGGCACGCTCCAGCAACAGCACTTCCAGACCTGTGGTGTAAATCACCACCAGCGCCGAGATGGGTTGCTTGTATGTGGTCATCAGCAGCGAAACACCCAGAATGGTATGCCTTGCGATTTCCAGAAACTCACTGTATCGGCAAGAATTTTTGTGGCAATGCCACAGTCCGCCGCAGGCAATCCCAAAACCTCACCGCCATTGCGCAACAACAACACATACCCGGTCGCTGCTTGCCATGAAAGATCGCCCAAGGCATCGGCCAGCGCATCCCAGTTATTCCCAAACCAATCCGGCGCATGGATCGCCTGCGCCACGGCGGAGATAAACTCACCCTTGTTGCGCACTGATGCCAAATCTGCGTCGAATAGCGCAAAACCAATCTGCGCCGCAGCCGCACGCAACTCATCCAGCGGACAATTCAGGCGATAAGCTCCAGCTTCATTCAAATCCCGCAAGCGCGTACACAAAACGTTCATTGCTTACCCCTTGATGCGCTGAAAAGTCCGGTAATGATCGCCGGTGTAATAACACTCAGGCAACGGCCCGCAAACGATACGCCGCGCGCCGCGATTGTGTGCGCCCGGCGTCTTCACCGTATATTCGTGGTAATAGCTGCGCGGCTGTTGCGGCAAACGATGTTCAAAATTGCTGAACACCACGCCATCGCGCGGAAATGGAAATGGGCCGTGCTGTTTGACCAGATGCAAGGTCTCTCTCGCCTCCGCAGGCAAACCGGCTTCATTCACCAAAGTGAGCTCTGCGTCATTGTGGGCATGATCACGGCTGGCCTGCGCTACCACTGGCAGGCACAACAACAGACTGAATAGCACCAGCGCTTTGACGCTGCGCAACATTGATTACTCCTTGGTCACTTCCACCGTGGTCTGCGTTTGCTGGCGCAGGCGAATATGCAGTTCGCGCAATTGTTTTTCATCCACCGGACTCGGGGCCTGTGTCAACAAACACTGCGCGCGCTGGGTTTTGGGGAAAGCGATCACGTCGCGGATCGATTCTGCACCGGTCATCATGGCAACGATGCGATCCAGGCCAAAGGCCAAGCCTCCGTGAGGGGGCGCGCCGTATTGCAGGGCATCAAGCAGGAAGCCGAACTTGAGTCGCGCTTCTTCAGCACCGATGTTGAGCGCGCGGAACACTGTACTTTGCACTGCTTCCTTGTGGATACGCACCGAGCCGCCACCAATTTCCGAACCGTTCAAGGCAAGGTCATAGGCTTTTGCCAGACACCTGCCCGGATCGGTTTCCAGAAACTCCAGATGCTCGTCTTTGGGCGAAGTGAACGGGTGATGGCAAGAATTCCAGCGTTTGGCCTCGTCGTCATATTCGAACATGGGGAAGTCCACCACCCACAGCGGTTCCCATGCCTTGCCGTTGGTATAACCTTTTTCGTGGCCGATCTTGACCCGCAACGCGCCAAGAGCATCGTTGACCACTTTCGCCTTGTCCGAGCCGAAAAAAATCAGATCGCCGTTTTGTGCCCCGGTGCGTTGCATGATGACCTTCAACGCAGTCTCATTGAGATTCTTCACGATGGGCGATTGCAAACCGGTTTCATTGAGTTGGGTCACATCGTTGACCTTGATGTAAGCCAAGCCGCGCGCACCGTAAATAGTTACGAACTTGGTGTAATCATCTATTTCACCGCGTGTGAACACACCGCCGCCGGACACACGCAACGCCGCCACACGACCATCGGGCGAATTGGCCGGGCCGCTGAACACCTTGAACGCCACGTCCTTGACCGCATCAGTCACTTCGGTCAGTTCGAGTGTAACGCGCAGGTCGGGTTTGTCCGAGCCGTAACGGTTCATCGCCTCGGCGTAAGTCATTCGGGGGAAGGGATTGGGCAAAGCCACATTCAGCACCTCCTTGAACACGGTGCGTATCATGTCTTCCATCAACGCCATGATCTGTTCTTCGGTAAGAAAGGAGGTCTCGATATCCACCTGGGTAAATTCCGGCTGGCGATCCGCACGCAAGTCTTCGTCGCGGAAGCATTTGGTGATCTGATAGTAGCGGTCAAAACCCGCCACCATCAACAATTGTTTGAACAATTGCGGCGACTGCGGCAACGCAAAGAATTGCCCCGCATGAACACGGGACGGCACCAGATAGTCGCGCGCGCCTTCCGGCGTGGATTTGGTGAGCATCGGCGTTTCGATGTCGATGAAGCCCTTGTCGTCAAGGAAGCGGCGGAAAGCGCGTGCAGTTTTGTAGCGCAACATCAGGTTCTTCTGCATTTGCGGACGGCGCAGGTCGATCACTCGATGCGTCAGGCGCACGTTCTCGGACAGGTTCTCATCGTCCAACTGGAATGGCGGCGTGACCGAGATATTCAATACCTCAATCTCATGGCACAGGATTTCAATTTCGCCGCTGGGAATATTCGGATTGTCCGTCCCTTCAGGACGGCGGCGCACACGGCCTGTCACCTTCAGCACAAATTCGTTGCGCACCGATTCGGCAATGCCGAACATCTCGGCACGATCGGGATCACATACCACTTGCGCCAAACCTTCACGGTCGCGCATGTCAATGAAAATTACCCCGCCATGGTCACGGCGGCGGTGAGCCCATCCGCACAAAGTGATGGTCTGGCCAAGATTGGAAACGTTAAGTTGCCCGCAATAATGAGTTCTCATGGTTCTATACAGTTTGGAAAAAATCGAAAAAAGTTATTTGAAGTTGCTTTCAGGCAGGGCGTTGCCCACTGGAGGAACTACACCCATTGAAATAATTGATTTCAACGCCACATCGACACTGATATCAAGCTCTATTGTGTCGGCCTTACGAACATAGAAATAAAAACCGTTCACCGGGCTGGGTGTGGTGGGAATGAACACCCCGACATAATCGCCTTCCATGTGCGCCGCAATCTCACCGTCCGCCACGCTGGTCTGAAACGCCAGCGACCATGCTTCGGGATGCGGGTAACGCACCAGCAGCACCTTGCGAAAAGAATTGCTGTCGCTGGATAACAACGTATCGCTCACTTGTTTCACGCTTTTGTAGATGGCATTCACGAACGGTATGCGGTTCAGCAGGCCATCCCAGTAACCCAGCAGGCGCTGCCCCAGTACGTTGTGCGCCAGCAAGCCGGTGCCCGCCACAATCACCACGGTAAGTATCACACCCAAGCCGGGAAGATGAATGCCAATCAGCCTTTCCGATTGCAGGGAATCCGGCAACAACGTCAGGCTCTGGTCCATAATGCCTATGGTCAGTCTCAGCACCCAGATGGTGATGCCGAGCGGCACCCAAACCAGCAGCCCTGTCAACAGATATTTTTTCACGCGTTGCCGCCCGCAACAGGGCATCCGGCGCACGGTGCCGTTTCGCACTTGCTTGCCGGCTTGTCCTTGAAATCGGTGGCGTAATAGCCGCTGCCCTTGAAATGGATACCGGCGGCGGAAAGCTGCTTGCTGAATGTCTCATTGCCGCACTCCGGACAAATCGTCAGCACCGCATCGCCGATTTTCTGCATCACATCTTTTTGCACACCACAACTGCCGCAACGATATTCGTAAATAGGCATGAATCCTCCTGCCGGTTATCAAGAAAGGCGCGCATTATACCCTAGAGCCTATTTCAGTAGGTTTCATACCTCGCGCTGTTTGCCTGTCTCCAGCTTCTCCGGCGCCCACCGCCGTCACCAAACGAAAAAGCCCGCTTGCGCGGGCTTTTTCTTCTCCAACTCAGAAACCGGTCAAGGAGCCTGGATATTGGAAGCTTGCTTGCCTTTAGGACCTTGAACGATGTCGAAGGTGACCTTCTGGCCTTCCTTGAGGGTTTTGAAACCGCTCATGTTGATTGCAGAGAAGTGTGCAAACAAATCTTCACTGCCATCATCAGGAGTGATGAAGCCAAAACCTTTTGCATCGTTGAACCACTTTACAGTACCGTTTGCCATGTTACTTCCTTATACTAAAAAACCGGGTGG
>CAIQPV010000634.1 GCA_903873725.1 uncultured Nitrosomonadales bacterium | reverse complement strand
GGCGACCAGGGAAACGCCCGGTGAACACAATTACGGCTTAAAACCTTCGCAGGATGGTGATGGCTGGGATCTGGATGTGATGGGCAAGGGTGGGAAGTCACGGCTTGTTCCTGTCTCGGATCGGGTCATGGATGCATTGGCTGATTACATGGAAGAGCGCGGCTTGGGCCGTGATCCGGGAAGCTGGCCAGAAAAGGGACCACTGCTGGCAACTGTGATGACCGAATTCAAAAAGCGCGTCTACGCGGGAATGTTCCTGTCCCACTCCACTCTGGCAAAAATGATTACCGAGCATTTTGAATTTGCGGCAACGCTGGCCACGTCGGATCGTGACAAGGGTAGGTTGCTCAGCGCGAGCACCCACTGGGCCAGGCACACCTTTGCAACCCATACTCTTAACCGTGGCGCTGATCTGGATGCAGTGCAGGAACTGATGGGCCATTCGAGTCCGGCCACCACTGCATTGTACAGAAATGCTGATCGCAAACGGAAATTGGCGGCAGTTGAGTTATTGAAGATTAATAATGGGTAGATGCGCAGACATATAGCGAAGTTGTGCAAAGTGTTGGTTTCCTAGCCCGTAGCCCCGCGTGACCGGTGTTTACAAGTATAGTGCTCGGAATTTAGACTGGCCGTTGCACCCTCAGGAAGAGACATTGTTACTTGGGGAAAATTGCGGAGGCAATCTGTCCGGAAATAACCCGAAGCCGTCATAGACATACGCGAATTCGTTGCCGCAAAGCAGTCATTTGCGAACTCACACATTCGACCCTTTGCAGATGCCTGCGCGACGTTTGCTCTACCCAGTTGAAAACCTCATACGGCAGAAGGTGCTCGTTTCTTTGCTCTGCGTAGCAAAACAATACGTTGATTATAAGCAATTAACAAATTTAAGGCAATAAGGCACATAAACGCCTTGACATTGTTGGCGGAGGCGAATATAGTGCGCTCCATCAAATGCAAAAAGGCTCCTCGCCACCTTTGTATTGATAGCGAAAGCAGGCACAGTTCGTTTTGTGTCAACTGCAAATAGGCTGCACCACACAAGCATAAAGGGAAATGTCATGGCAAAAATTAGCGAAACAAAACCGACTCTCGAAGATATAAAAGACGACCTAGCCTCTCGCATCAAAGAATACTTCCAAAGAACGAATGAGTATTTCAACGAAAAGGATTGCGAAGAAGGCCAAGAAAATATTCGCATCCCCAGCAGCGATAATTTGGACGTTCATCAATTTCCGATCGGGCGCGATATTCAAGTGTATTACGAGTACGCGTTTGAAGCGCGTATGCCAAGGGGCTGTAGTATAGAAAATTGGGGTAACGAGGATGGATTTAAAAAACTGGAAGAATTCGTAGTTAGGCCAATTGAAGTTGAAGACATTCCAGCATCAGGCTCTCTAGAGAACATGATCGAACGGGTCAATGCACGCTATGCGCTCGACAACGGTGGCAGACTATCAATCAAGCATATTGCATTGCTTGCCGGTATGACGGAAAAAAGCGCGCGCAATGCAATCCACGCCGACGGTGGCAACCGTTTAGAGGGCGCAGCCACCGATAAATCCGATACGTTTGTTGAAAATCATGAAGCCAAGTGTTGGCTCAAGGGGCGTCGCAGTTTTCGCGAAACAATATTTTCTGAATTCGACAAGCAGCAACCGGAAAGCTTGAGTCATGCAGAGATCAGCAAGTACATCAGTGAAATCGTTCATTTTCAGTACGGCGATGAACACGGGGAGGACTATGTGGCGAGAGCCGCCAAACAGCTTGGATGGGAAAATGGCGAAGAACGACTATTCGCTATTATGAAGAACACTTCAGCCATCCGACCTACTGATTGTGAGGCTCTTGCGAATCTCATTAAAGTCGATGCTGCTTGGTTCACAGAGCAAGTCATGCGCGCATTATTCCCGCGTCAGATGGAGCTGTCGCTTAAGAGCGCGTTAAGTAAAAAGCATCAAGTGGATGAAGGTAATAACGGGGGGCTAAATCATGAGGCCAACTAATCACGCCCAGATTCGTCAGCAGCAGCGCGGGATACCTCAGGTCGTAGTCGACTGGTTGTTAGAGCTTGGATCTACCGAACATACACATGACGGCACTGAAGTTCTCTATTTCGACAAGGCCGCACGTAAGCGCCTGAACGGCTATTTAGGTGGTGGATCACTATTCAGCCATGCCGAGGAATATCTCGATACATATGCTGTAGTTTCCAGCGGAAAAGTCATTACGGTCGGGCATCGCTACAACCGTATCAATCGCCATTAAGGAGGGAGCTATGAACAACAATATTGTTCTCATCGCCGCACATGCGGATAGAGTATTGCCGCTCGACTCGGCCTGTCTTGGCGATGAGTACTACTACCAAAGCCTTCCCCTGTGCATCGTTGATGCAGTCTATTCAATCGGTGTGCGTTATGAGGGGGTTAAAAACGTTGTTGCCCGATATTGTGCACGATTCGATTTGCAACGCACCCGCACAACCAAAGGTGCGTTTTCACTAGCTCATGAGCAAGAGTCCATAACCGCATTCTGTGAAAAGGCAGAACGTATTGGGCCAACCACCATGGCGGTAGAGGTTTATCGTAATCGGCAACGCACATCAGCCCGTAGCGGTATCTTGAAGGCCGATGCCGTGTATCTCTTTGCCGCAATTCTAAGGAAGTACGGCATTGAGTATCTGCAAGACATCTCTGGAGCCATAGGAAATACAGCATTGGAAAGGGATATACGTTCCATTCCCGGTCAAACCAGTGGTATTTCTCTTAAGTATTTTTTCATGCTTGCTGGTTCTGATGACATCATTAAGCCAGATCGCATGGTATTGGCCTTCTTAGGCGAAGCTCTGGGGAGGCTTGTTAGCACGTCCGAAGCGCAAAATTTGCTGACGGCAGCAGTTGAACGGCTTAGAGTCAATCATCCAAACCTCACGCCTCGACTGCTTGATCATGAAGTATGGAAATACCAACGTGATCAGCGAGGGGCAAGCTCTACTTCGCGTTACAAGGGCGTTCAATCAAGCTGTTCTTAATTGCGACCTTGTCAGCTATACGAATTTCATGATCGTCCAGTTATGGCACGGAGCTGAACTCAGGTGATTCAAATTGCTTGCCGGAAAGCAGTCCTTAATCGAGGTCGGTTCATGGCCGGCTGCTGCCCTTGGCGATTGTCCGCTTTAGCGCTGCCAAATTAACATATTT
>CAIQPV010000633.1 GCA_903873725.1 uncultured Nitrosomonadales bacterium | reverse complement strand
TCGTAAACTGGAGCCTGATCGCCAGATCTTGGTAATAATGGAGGATCTGGAGGCCCTTATAGTCAGATTCTGTGAAAGTGATTTCCTTAGTTTGTTAGAGTGGGGTATCCAGCTAATTACGGTAACGCCGTCCGCCAAGGATGAATAGGGACGGCTATATCCAAAGAAGCTGGCGCTTTATGGCGAAGCTTGGCGGACACAGCGAACTCCTGCCCATTGTCTTTAGGCTTGGGGTTAGCCACAAGCTCACGGAAGGACATAGGATGCATGGCAACGCACTGTTCGATCAACCTGTAGAAGAGCATGCCCCGATGCGTAGACTTGCGGCGGTTAAACCTGAACGCGAATTCGTCGAGATAGGCCTGCAGGTGTTCTTCTTCGAAAGAGCCTTGATGCGTGCCCATCAGCCAGCGCTTAACCAGCGCGGCGACGCGGTGCACACCCGGCAAGACCTCATTGGCATCTTTGCCGGAACCTTTGACGGACGTTCCATGATGGAGGTATTCGTCTTTGGTTGCGCCGGGGTAGGATGTCAGTCCGTCGGTGTAGATGGTCGAACCCGGCTTGATGTGCTTCTGAATAAACGTCTTGAGCGTTTCGGTTTCGGCGTTGGGAATGATTTGCAACCGGCAACGCCCGAAACCCTTGGGGGAAAGCAACTCCACGGCGACGGCCACCAGCACCTTGCCTTCGGCACCACGCCCGCGTTTGCCGTGCCGCACACCACCAAAGACGGTTTCGTCTACTTCGACGTGCCCGTCCAACATGTCGTGCCCGGCATGGCTGATCGCGCACCGGAACCGGTGCAGCATCGCCCAGGCCGTTTGATAGGAACCGAATCCGAGGATCCGATGCAGCGTTTTGGCGGATACGCCGTTTTTAGCGGAGGTCAGGTGCCACGCGGCGGCAAACCAAACGGTCAGCGGCGTTCTGGTGCGGTGAAAAATCGTGCCCGCCGTGGCGGATACGCGGTTGCGGCACGCATCGCACCACCATTTGCCGTTCTTCATGCGCCAGCCTTTGGTGCCGTTGCACGATGGGCAGGTAAATCCGCCCTTGCAGCGAATCCAGTCAAGATAGTCGAGGCAGGCCGCATCATCGTGAAACCACGCCAGAAACTCGGCATAGTTGCGCGGGTAATCGACCCCGGCTCTGGGTGAAGTTGATCGCGCTCGCAGTATCTTTGATTGCATTGCACAATTCTAACATTACCGTAATTAGCTGGATACCCCACTTGTTTAATCGCCTGCATCTTGGCGATGGTGTCTTTAACGTCTTCCAGCAACATGCTTTCGGTCAACTCCAGTTTCAAGCGTCCCGGATTGGCGCCGCTGATAGTCAGCACGCTCTCTACTTGAGCCACAAAATCCGGCTGACGGAATTGGCGGGCACTGACATTGACTGCAATTTGTAATCCGCCTGCCAGCGTGTCGTTCTCCCATGTTTTGATTTGGTCACAGGCGGTTTCCAACACCCAGCGTCCTATGGGCAGAATCAGCCCGGTGTCTTCCGCCAGAGGAATGAACTCATCCGGCGGCACTAAGCCTCGTTGCGGATGCTGCCAGCGCACCAGTGCTTCAACACCGACCACCCGATGGGCAGCATCGAGCTGCGGTTGGTAATAAAGTCTGAGCTGTTTGAGCGAAACCACCTTATGCAGCGCGGTTTCAATGACACTGCGCCGCTCCAGTGCATCCTGCATGGCGGGGTCAAAAAAGCGCAACTTATCGCGCCCCGAAGTCTTGGCTTGATACAGTGCAAGATCGGCGTGTTTGAACAACTCTTCTACGGAGTTCTGACCATGAAACAAACCGACGCCGATACTGGTCTTGCAATGATATTCATAACCTCTCAAGTTGAAGGGCGCAGCTAAAGTTGCCCGCAGCTTATCGCCGAGTTGAGCGCCCAATACGGCAGCCTCCTCTGCGGTCCTGCCCAATTCTTCCATCAGCACCACGAACTCGTCGCCCCCTTGGCGTGCCACCGTATCTTTTTCGCGCACGCCTTCGCGCAAACGCTGCGCCACATCGACCAGCAACAGATCGCCCACATCGTGACCACGCGTGTCATTGAGCGCTTTGAAATGGTCGAGGTCGATAAAAAATAGCGCACCAAACAATTCACTACGTGCTGTGGCGGCAATGGCCTGACCTAGCCTGTCTTGCAACAAGCGGCGATTAGGTAGCTTGGTCAGCGGATCGTAATAGGCCAAGCGGTGTATCTCGGCCTCGGCTACCTTGCTCTCGGTGATGTCGGTAAAGTTACCCACAAAATGTGTGACGACTTGGTCTGGCGAGTTAATTGCGGAGATGGTTAGTATCTCAGGGTAAATCTCGCCGTTTTTGCCCTTGTTCCATATCTCGCCCTGCCAGTAGCCGTTCTCTTTAAGCGCAGCCCACATCTGCTGATAAAACAAGGGACCTTGGCGTCCGGAGTGCAGCATGGCCGGTGTTTTGCCAATCGCCTCGGTAGCGCTATAGCCGGTCAAATGCGTGAATGCCGAATTGATCCGTTGGATTACCCCATCAGGATCAGTAATCACCATCCCGTTTTGAGATGAGAAAGCCACGGCAGCGATGCGCAATTCATCTTCTGCCAGCTTGCGATCGGTAATATCAGTCAAAGAAATTCGCACTTGCGATTTGCTGTCTACGCAATCTAGTTGCGCCTGAAACACTGTACCATCACCGCGTTGCATCGCCAGTTCCACCGTGCTCTGCTCATCTTGTTTCTTTACGGCCATGAAGTGGCGCACCCAGCGATCCTGATCTTTGGCAATCACCAGCGTACGCAAACTTTTGTTCAACAGCTTGTTGCGTTCCCGCCCAAGCAGCGACACCGCCGTCAGATTGATCTCTGCAATCATGCCGTCCGAGGTCAGCGTGAGATAACCGACCGGGGCGAACTCATAAAGATCAATATAGCGGTCGCGAGATTCTCCCAGCGCAAGCTGCGCCAGTCGCAAGGCTTCGTTCTGCATCTCCAGCTCGATCTGGTGTACGCGCAACTCGTGCAGCAATTCCTCGGCGGGGCGCTCCGAAATTTCAGGTGGGGGCGTGTTAGCTAACTTCGCTTCGGCCACCTTACGCAACTGGGGATCGTGCGGATTGCTTGTGCCCTTAGTATTCATGGCAATTCCTTGGCTTTTGCATCAACCGCCACCATCGCCAGTAGAATCAACTCGGTATTGCCCAGCACGGTCTTGATGCGGCGTGCATTGAGAACCATGCGCCTAAAGCCCAGATCAGGAAAATCGTGCTCCACCACAAAACCCTCCATCTCCTGTCGCTGCGGCAAAATGTCTTCGAGCAGTTCGCGCAAGGTAGGAATATTCCACTGGCCATTGCCCAGATCGTAGATTTTTTGACCCACGGTTTGCTCGGGCGTAACTTGAAAGTGTTGATAGAAAGCGCGGCTGGCCGACACCACTTGCAAGTCGCTGCCGAGCACGATGAGCGGATCGCTCACCGTGTTGACAATACCTTCGGCAAGCTCTCGCGCCAATTGCACCGCAGCCAGTTTGATCTGCGCGGCTTCGCGATTATCGGTGATGTCGGTAAAAGTCAGCACCACACCGTCGATCACATTGTCCAAGGTGCGGTAAGGTTTCATCCGCGCCAAGTACCAGGTGCCATCGTTCGCTTGCACTTCGCGCTCGTGCGGAACCAGCGTTTCCAGCACCGTGTTCAATTCAGCCAGCAGAGGCTCACCTTGCAAATTGGAGGTGATGTCGCCCAGCGGGCGTCCAACATCGCTTGCAATGAGGCGATAAGCTTTCACCGCCTCGCGCGTGTAGCGTCGAATGACCAAGTGATAGTCGAGAAACAGAGTGCCGGTATTCACGTTATCGAACAGATTCTTCAAGTCGCTCTGCACGATGCTTAATTGCTCGATCTTGTTATTCAGTTCGCTGTTCACTGTGATGGTTTCTTCATTCAGCGATTGCAATTCTTCCTTAGAAGTTTCCAGCTCTTCATTAGATGACTGAAGCTCTTCATTGGTGGACTGCAATTCTTCGTTCGCCGATTTGAGCTCTTCGTTGGTCGCCTGCTGTTCTTCGATGCTGGCTTGCATATTTTCTTTGGCGTAGGCGAGTTCACGCTCAAGTTGCGCAATGTGCATTTGCTCGTCGGAGGTGGCGGCAGGTTTGCCGCGCCCCCGTTTGGCTGGGAGTTTGGGCACTTCGGCAATGTCCTGAAAACTCACTAGCAACAAGCTGTCATTCGCACTCGTGCTAACAGACGGCAGTAGCCGCACGCTAAAGCTCACCATGATCGTACCGCTCTCAGTTTTTAGCGATACCTCGCGGCTCAGCGTAGGCTCACCTTGCGCTGCCGACTGGATGGCTAAACGCAAATCGAGTTGCAATCCCTCGCGCGCCATCTCGACCACATTGGTCGTCACCATGCCGGCAGGTTGACGCAAGTAGCGGCTGGTATCGCCATGCACATATTGAATGTTGCCCTTGCTATCGGTGGTCACCGAGGCTGGTGCATAAGACTGCAGCAGGATGCGGTTGCTGATATCGGCAATACTGCCGACTTGGGTTTTATCCACAGTCATCACGGCGGGAGCTGCGGTGATTTTAGTTGTCATATTTGAACTCGCAAGTTGAGTAATGCTTGTCGTAACCGATGAATGAGTGGAATGACTGGTGCGGTAAAACTTCCATTTTCGGTTGAGTATGGTGAACAGCTCGGGATGGCTGGTGATGCTTTCCGAATTGGATAGAAACAGCACGCCGCCTGCTTTGAGCGCATAGTGAAAAATGGGGATCAGGCGATTTTGTTGCTCCGTCTCCAGATAGATCATCAGGTTGCGGCAACTGAGCAAATCAAGTTTAGTGAAGGGAGGATCTTTGATGATGCTCTGTACGGCGAATACCACCATCTCGCGAATATCTTTCTTGACCTTGTAGCCGTTCGGTTCACTGACGAAGAAGCGGCTTAGTCGTTCGGGCGACACATCCTGCACGATGTCGGCGGAATAAATTCCACTACGCGCGGTGTTGATGGCTTCGTCATCAAGATCGGTGGCATAGATTTGTACTTTGACATCTTTGTGCGCTTCATCCATCAGCTCGCGCAGCAAAATGGCAATGGAATAAGCTTCTTCTCCGCTCGCACAACCAGCCACCCAGATGCGAAAAATGTAATTCTCCGGTTTGTTCGCAAGAAGCATGGGGAGTATGTCCTGCTTCAGAGCGACGAAGGCTTCTGCGTCACGAAAGAAACTTGTCACGTTGATCAGCAATTCTTTGAACAACGCATGAACTTCGGCAGGATTTTGCTTGAGGAAGCGCGCATAGATCGCCATGTCATCGATGTTATTCTGCGCCATTCGGCGCTCGATGCGGCGACCTAGGGTGCTCTTTTTATAGAGAGAGAAATCATGGCCTGTGTTGCTACGGATTTGCAATACTATCTGGTTAAAGGCGCTCAACGTCGCTGCGGGCAACACGTGTGGCACTTGCTGGCGGAACATCAACTGTTTGGACAATTCCAGCAGTATCGCGGGCATTTTTTCGACCGGTAAAATATGCGTGGCATATCCGGCATTAATCGCACTTTGCGGCATGCTGTCGTACTTGGCGGTGGACGGCTCTTGCACCATGCACACGCCTCCGGCACCTAGGATAGCGCGCAGTCCGAGCGTGCCATCCGAGGCAGTACCGGAAAGAATAATGCCGATGGCTCGCTCAGCCTGATCATCAGCCAGTGAACGTAAGAATCCATCAATTGGCAAACGCAGGCCGCGCGAATGGTCGGGCAAGGAGAGTTGCAACGCGCCGTTGAGTATCGCCATATCACTATTGGGCGGGATGATGTAAATATGGTTCGGCTCAACTCTAATTTGATCCAAGGCTTGCGCGACCAGCATAGTGGTGCAGCGTTGCAGAATTTCAGTGAGTAGGCTGTGATGATCGGGAGAAAGGTGCGGCACCAGCACGAAAGCCATGCCCGTATCGGCAGGACATGCTTTGAAAAAACTCTCGAATGCTTCTAAGCCACCTGCAGAAGCACCGATGCCGACGATGGGGAAATCAACGGCAACTGCTTGCGGTATTTCACCCACGACTTTGACTGACTGACTGACTGACTGACTGACTGACGGCGCGGCTGCGGGTGATTCGAGTGCCTGACTGTCGTTTCTTTCGGTGGCCATGGGAATCTCTTTAGACTGTGATGCAACGCTTGGGTTGAATCATACACCCATCACGAATTATTTAGATTTCCAACGGCTGATTATTAATCTGAACCGGTCGTTTATAGGTCGAATGGCGGTTAATATTGACCGGCCGCTTGTGGCACGCTACCGTCTGTGGCGAAGGTCGGCTTTCGGGCATCGAGTTTTCAACCTCGACTGTCGCTTCATGGCCGGGAGGCGACCTCACGCCATTCTACCCGCCAGAGACCGCTACACACTACAT
>CAIQPV010000632.1 GCA_903873725.1 uncultured Nitrosomonadales bacterium | reverse complement strand
GCGATGCGCGGTGAAATTCCTGGTGTAATCAAGGCAAGCTGGTAAGGGTGAATTTATGAGTATGAGTGATCCGATCTCCGACATGCTGACGCGCATCAGAAACGCGCAGATGGCGGAAAAAGTAACAGTGAAAATGCCTTCTTCAAAGCTCAAGGTGGCTATTGCCAAGGTGTTGCAAGATGAAGGCTATGTGGAAGGGTTCAATGTTGTCAGCAACGAAGGCAAGCCCGTGCTGGAAATTGGCCTGAAGTATTATGCAGGACGTCCTGTGATCGAGCAGATCCAGCGCGTCAGCCGCCCCGGTCTGCGCATGTATAAGGGTTGCGAGGATATACCCAAGGTGATGAATGGCCTCGGTATCGCCATCGTGTCCACCTCCAAAGGGTTGATGACCGACCACAAAGCGCGTGCCAATGGAATCGGTGGCGAAGTTTTGTGCATCGTCGCGTAACGGGGGAACCATGTCTAGAGTCGCTAAAAATCCTGTCGTAGTGCCTGCCGGTGTTGAAGTAACCCTCGCGGCCAATGAAGTTTCTGTCAAGGGGCCATTGGGTACCTTGAAGCAAGTATTGAACAGTGATGTCGCTGTGCAGCGCGTGGGTGAGCAATTGCAGTGCAGCGCAAGCAATGATTCCATGCAGGCGAATGCCATGTCCGGTACGGTTCGTGCATTACTTGCCAATATGATCGTGGGTGTGAGCAAGGGTTTCGAACGCAAGTTGACGCTGGTTGGCGTGGGCTATCGCGCTCAGGCCGCAGGTGAAACACTAAACCTGACCCTTGGGTACTCTCATCCGGTTGTGTACAAGATGCCTAAGGGTGTAAAGGTTGAAACACCTACTCAGACTGATATCGTGTTGAAGGGGTCTGACAAGCAGCAGGTTGGACAGGTTGCCGCCGAGATACGTGCGTTCCGTGAACCGGAGCCTTACAAAGGCAAGGGTGTGCGTTACGCAGATGAGGTGGTAATCCTGAAAGAAACCAAGAAGAAATAATCGAGGCGGATATGCTAAACAAGAATGAATCGCGTCAGCGCAGGGCACGCAAAACCCGTGCACGTATTGCTGATCAAAAGACGAATCGCCTGGCGATTCATCGCACCAACCTGCATATTTATGCACAAGTGATCTCTGCTTGTGGCAGCAAGATTCTGGCCAGTGCTTCCAGTCTGGAAGCGGACGTGCGCAAGGAAATTGCGAACGGTGGCAACGTCAAGGCTGCGGCTTTGGTCGGCAAGCGTGTAGCCGAAAAGGCCAAGAGCGCGGGTATTACCGAGGTTGCGTTTGACCGCTCCGGTAACAAATATCATGGTCGCGTAAAAGCGCTGGCTGAAGCAGCGCGCGAGCATGGCTTGAAGTTCTAACTTGGGGTAAATGATGGCTAAGGCACAAGGAAAGTCGCAGCAACCTGAAGATCGTGGAGATGGTCTGATCGAAAAGATGATCTCGATCAACCGTGTAACCAAGGTTGTGAAGGGTGGTCGTATTATGGGTTTTGCCGCTCTGACCGTGGTTGGTGATGGTGACGGTCGTATCGGCATGGGCAAGGGCAAATCCAAAGAAGTCCCTGTTGCCGTGCAGAAGGCGATGGACGAATCGCGCCGCAAGATGGTCAAGATTAGCCTGAAGAACGGCACTCTCCATCATGCAGTCATCGGACGTCATGGTGCAGCCAAGGTGTTTATGCAACCGGCATCGGAAGGCACCGGAATTATTGCCGGTGGAGCAATGCGTGCAGTATTTGAGGCTGTGGGCGTGCACAACATTTTGGCCAAGTGCATTGGTTCGAGCAATCCTTATAACGTAGTGCGTGCAACCTTGAATGGTTTGCAGGCACTGAACGCACCTTCTGAAATTGCTGCCAAGCGCGGCAAGACCATAGAAGAAATTCAGGGGTAATCATGGCACAGGCTAAGAAATTGAAAGTAACGCTGGTTAAGAGCGTGATTGGAACCAAGGAGTCTCACCGCGCGTGTGTGCGCGGTTTGGGATTGCGCCGTCTGAATCACACCGTTGAAGTGGAAGACACTCCGGCTGTGCGCGGCATGATTAACAAAGTGTATTACCTGGTCAAGTGCGAGGCTTAAATGCAATTAAATAAAATAAAACCCGGTGAAGGTTCCACGCATTCCAAGCGACGCGTCGGTCGTGGTATAGGTAGTGGTCTGGGCAAGACCGCCGGTCGCGGACACAAGGGGCAAAAGTCCCGCTCTGGCGGCTTTCATAAGGTAGGTTTTGAGGGCGGCCAGATGCCGTTGCAACGCCGTTTACCGAAACGGGGTTTCGTTTCGTTGACTCGGAATGACACCGCCCAAGTTCGTTTGTCTGATCTGCAAAAAATGCCGGTTGATGTGGTTGATCTGTTAGCGCTGAAGCAAGCTGGTGTTGTATCCGCTAATGCGTTGACTGCAAAGGTGGTTATGTCCGGAGAGATTACCCGGCCAGTCAAGTTGCAAGGTTTGTTGCTCACCAAGGGTGCGCGCGTAGCAATTGAGGCTGCCGGCGGCAGCATCGCGGAGTAAGGAACGCTTTGAACGCAACAGCCAAGAAAGGTGTAAGCAAGGGCAAGTACGGCGACCTCGGTAGCAGACTGTGGTTCTTGCTGGGTGCATTGGTTGTATACCGTATCGGGGCGCATATTCCGGTGCCGGGAATTGACCCGGTAGTGCTTGCAGATTTGTTCAAGTCGCAGAAGAGCGGTATTTTGGGCATGTTCAACATGTTCTCCGGCGGTGCGTTGTCGCGCTTTACGATATTTGCTCTTGGGATCATGCCATACATCTCGGCATCCATCATTATGCAATTGGCTACGATAGCTGTGCCGCAACTGGAACAGTTGAAGAAGGAAGGAGAGGCTGGGCGCAGAAAGATTACGCAATACACGCGTTATGGCACATTGGTGCTGGCGACGTTTCAGGCGCTTGGCATTTCTGCTGCATTGCAATCTCAAGCCGGTTTGGTGCCACATCCCGGCGCCATGTTCCAACTGACAACAGTTATCACGCTGGTTACTGGAACTTTGTTTTTGATGTGGCTGGGTGAGCAGATTACTGAGCGCGGCTTGGGAAATGGAATTTCACTGATTATTTTTGCAGGTATTGCAGCCGGTTTACCGAAGGCGATTGGTAATACCTTGGAGATGGCTAGAACGGGTGCTTTTTCTATTCCGCTGGTTTTGTTTTTGGTTGTCGGTGTAGTGGCAATTACCGGTTTGGTGGTCTTTGTTGAGCGCGGACAACGCAAGATACTGGTCAACTATGCCAAGCGTCAGGTAGGTAACAAAGTCTATGGCGGGCAGAGTTCTCACCTGCCGCTGAAGCTGAATATGGCGGGTGTGATTCCCCCCATTTTTGCTTCCAGTATTATTTTGTTTCCGGCGACGCTGGCAGGATGGTTTGGTAGCGGTTCCGGCATGACTTGGTTGAAGGACATCAGCGACAAGCTGTCTCCCGGTCAGCCGATATATGTTTTGTTGTACGCGTCAGCGATTATTTTCTTCTGTTTCTTCTACACGGCACTGGTGTTCAGTCCGAAAGACACAGCGGACAACCTCAAGAAGAGCGGGGCTTTCCTGCCGGGTATTCGCCCGGGTGAGCAAACTGCGCGTTATGTTGAAAAAATCATGTTGCGTCTGACCTTGGTTGGCGCAGTGTATGTGACGCTGGTATGTTTATTGCCGGAATTTCTGGTGGTGAAATGGAATGTGCCATTTTACTTCGGCGGAACTTCACTGTTGATTCTGGTGGTTGTGACGATGGATTTTATGGCACAAGTGCAGTCTTACATGATGTCGCACCAGTACGAAAGCCTGTTGAAGAAGGCCAACTTTAAAGGCGGGCTAGCGCGCTAATGGCCAAAGAAGAAGCGATGCAAATGCAGGGGGAGATAGAAGAATCCCTCCCTAACGCAACCTTCCGGGTGAAGCTGGAAAATGGACATGTCGTGCTGGGACACATTTCCGGCAAGATGCGGATGCACTACATTCGCATTCTTCCGGGTGACAAGGTAACGGTTGAATTGACGCCGTATGATTTGACCAAAGGACGGATTATATTTCGCGCTAAATAGAGTAAGTCACAAGTGACTTAGCTGAGGAGAAAAAAATGAAAGTTCAAGCATCGGTAAAAAAGGTTTGTCGTAACTGCAAAATAGTGCGGCGCAATAGAGTGGTTCGCGTGATTTGCAGCAGTGATCCGCGCCACAAGCAACGTCAGGGGTGATGGAGTAAAGTTGCAGTTGGATGGTATAATATCCAGCTTTTTGACGCTGTTTTTTGAATGTCGGTTTTTTAATGACGTTTTTTAAATGATAGGGTAGCTGCATGGCTCGTATTGCCGGGGTAAATATTCCCAACCATCAACACGCTGTAATCGCCTTGACTGCGATTTACGGAATAGGGCGCACGCGCTCGCAAGAAATTTGCGCCGCTGCCGGAGTTAAAACATCCGCCAAGATGAAGGATCTGACCGATGCAGAGATGGACAAGCTGCGCGATCAGGTCGGCAAGTTTACGGTGGAAGGCGATCTGCGCCGCGAAATTTCCATGAACATCAAGCGATTGATGGACTTGGGCTGTTATCGCGGTGTGCGTCACCGTCGTGGTTTGCCGGTGCGCGGCCAGCGCACCCGCACCAATGCGCGCACCCGCAAGGGGCCGCGCAAATCTGTTGCCGGTGCCAAGAAATAAAAAGTAATTTAATAGAAATATAGAGGATTCGAGACATGGTCAAGACCAGCACGCGAGTGCGCAAGAAAGTTAAAAAGAACGTAGCCGAGGGCATCGCCCACGTACATGCCTCTTTTAACAATACTATCGTGACGATCACCGACCGCCAGGGTAATGCCTTGGCCTGGTCTACCAGCGGCGGCAACGG
>CAIQPV010000631.1 GCA_903873725.1 uncultured Nitrosomonadales bacterium | reverse complement strand
GGTGATATAGCCGTCGGCGCCCGCTTTGATCGCAAGCGTCGCCACTTGCATGACCTTGTGCATGCTGAGAACGAGGATCGGCAAAGCGGGCTTGAGCGCCTTGACCGACTTGATCAGTTCCGCCCCGCTTATTCCTTCCATGCTCATGTCCAGCAGCACCAGATCGAATTCATGCTCGCGCAGCGTTTGCAGCACTTCGGCGCCATTGCTCGCCTCGCTCGCCACTTCCAGATCGGCTTCGAGCGAAAACAGCTGCTTCAATCCCTTGCGCAGGATGGCATGATCATCGGCCAGCAAAATTCGGATCATTGCTTGTACGCCCTGTCGCTGACGGGAATGCAAACGCTAACGACAGTACTTTTGCCCGGTGCACTGACAATGTCCAGATTGCCGCCCAACGCCAGCGCACGTTCACGCATTCCCAACACTCCAAAGGATGTCAGCAGTTTCGAATTTTCCAGATTAAATCCCCTGCCGTCATCTTTCACCGAGATACATAATTCACCATTGGTTAGCGCCATGGAGATCGTAACCTTGTGAACTTCACCCGCGTGGCGCATCACGTTGGTCAGGGATTCCTGAACGATGCGGAATAATCCGGTCGAGCTCATTTCATCCAATTCCACGCAAGGATCGGGCGACAAGGCACAGGCAATACCGGTACGCAAAGTAAAGTTGTCACACAACCACTGCAGGGAAGCATGGATTCCCATTCCCAGAATCGTGGGACGAAGATGCTCGGTCACATCACGTACCCCGTGTAGGGCCCGATCCGCCAGTTCGGTCGCATCCTTGACCAGTTCTATCAAGGCGGGGTTGTCCTTCGCGAACCGGGTACGGATCATCGAAATATCGAGGCGCAAAGCGGACAATAATTGTCCCAGTTCATCATGCACTTCACGGGCAATCGCCTTTCTTTCCGCTTCTTGCAACAACTCATATTTGACCAGCAGTTCGCGCAATTGCGTGGAAGTTTGCAACAGTTCCTGTTCGGTTTTTTTGCGCTCGCTAATGTCGCGGGTGAAACCGCTGGTACCGGTCACCCTGCCGTTATCATCGACGATGGCGGTCTTGAAGGTTTCTACCCAATGTATGCCGGTGCCGTCAAAGGATTGTTCCTCTATGCGTCGCTGCTTCTGGCGGGCAGCCATGATTTCAGCATCGTCAGCGCGGAATTTTTCCGCCAGTTCAGCCGGCCAGAGATCGAAATCCGTCTTGCCAATCACCTGAGCCGGGGTTTTCAGATAGGTATAATTCGCGAACACTTCATTGACCTCGATGTAGCAGCCCTGGGTATCCTTTAACCAGACCATATAGGGCGAATTGTCGAGAATGGCGCGCATATTGTCCCGAGTCCTGGTTAGATCAATTTCGAACTGCTTGCGAGCGGTAATATCCTGGCCGATTCCACGCATCTTAACCGGTTTGCCGTTGGTATCACGTTCGGCTTGACCGGCAGAACGCATCCAGCGAATGACTTCGTTATCAATAATAATCCGGTATTCGACATCGTATATTGTGCCGTGATCCAGATGCGCTTGTGTTGCATCAATCACCCGTTGGCGATCATCCGGATGAACCGCCTCCAGAAAATCCGCCCATGTCGGATTTTTATTTTCGGAAAATCCAAATAGGGAAAAATAGTTTTCAGACCATTTCTGCTTATTACTGACCAGATCAGCTTCCCAACTGCCGATTCCGCCAACTTCCTGACAGAGACGCAAAAACGCTTCGCTTTCGCGCAACGCGATCTGAGCCGTTTTGCCGGCAGTGATGTCGCGTCCAACGGATTGGATCTCAGTCAGGTTACCTTGACCATCATAAAAAGCCCGGTTGACAAACTGTGCCCAACGGATACTCCCATCGTGAATGACGATACGGTTTTCGATGGTTACCTCAGGATGGTTAGGAGAGAGGGTGTTCAGTTTCTCCTGGATCAGAGCAAGGTCTTCCTGAACAACAACCGGATGCCATTTTTGTCCAACTAATTCCTCACTATGTTTACCATAGAGTCGGCAGCACGCCTCGTTAACGTAAAGCACCGTGCCATCTGCCTTGAATCGGGAGATGATTTCGGATTGAACCTCCAGCATGCCTTGGTAACGTTGTTCGCTTTGTTTCAGCAAATTCTCGGCCTGCTTGCGTGTAGTGATATTTTCATGACTGACCACAACACGCGCAAGGCCCTCACCTGATAATTGGGTGACTCGAACAATGAACCAGCGTTGTTCCACGGGTGAATGGCAAGGGTATTCGAGCTCAAACTTTTCCAGCTCGCCGCGCATGACTGCGCGGATACCGGCCGCTACGGCAGCCGCCTCTTCAGAATCGGCACCGTCTGCCTGATCACACGTTGCAAGATAATTGCTCCCCTCGCAAACATTGACGGCAAGCGAAGCCGAATTGGCTTCGGCAAAAGTACGCCAGGCGCGGTTAACCGCGATGATGGTGCCGGCCTCGTCCAGAATGGCGATGTTCGCCGTCAGGGAATTTGTCGCTTCGGCCAGACGTTTTGCCTCATACAGTTCAGTTTCAATCCGCTTGCGCTCTGTTATATCGGCAAGCGTAATGCGCAACACTGGCTCCTCACCAGCCTCTCTGCTTTCAAAATCCAGTTGGGCATGAAAGCGGGTACCCTCCGGGCGCAGGAGGGTCAGTTCGCAACTTTGCTTCCCTTCATTTTGATGTCCGAGCAGAGAATACCTGTGCCAGCGGTCACGGTCTTCGATTGCGACTAAATGCGCAAAACGGCGCTTGAGCAGGCTTTTGCGCTCCACACCCAACAGTGAAGCACAAGTCAGATTCACTTCGTCTATCATCCCATCACGGTTGAGCGTGAGGTAACCGACGGGGGCGAATTCATACAGATCAACATAGCGGTCACGCGATTCTTCCAACGCGAGCTGCGTCCGGCGCAATTCTTCATTCTGCATTTCCAGCTCAATCTGATGCACCTTGAGTTCGTGCATCAGTTCATGCAGCAGGGCTTCGCCCGGTTGCGGATTCACCAGCATGATGTTCCTGCGGACGACACGCGCTTCCGCTTCGGCGCGCAGGGAAGCTGGATCGGTTGGTTTATCGCCCATAGTGCTCCTATTCGAATCGCGACAAATCAGCCCTGGGCGAGAACATCCACCCCCGCTTGTGCAATCTGTCCGTCCTGGAATGATCGCACACCGCTGATTCCCAAGCCTCCGATGACCTGTCCGTCCCGCAGTATCGGCACTCCTCCCTCGGCAGGGATCACGCCCGGCAGGGCGAGATGGATCAGGCGTCCACTTGTCACAGCATCTTCAGATGCCTTGGTCGGGCGCTGGAAAGCGACTGCGGCATGTGCCTTGGCGATGGCAGTCTCCACGCTGCCAAACTGGGTGTCGTGGCCGCGTTGCAGGTAGAGCAGGTGGCCACCGTCGTCCACTATCGCGATTACCACTTTCCACTCGTTGCGCCTCGCCTCAGTCTCGGCTGCCATAGCGATACGTTTGGCATCGTCGAGAGTGAGGATAGCTTTGCTGCTCATTAGTTTGCGGTCAGCGCGTTGAAAATGCGGTCGCGGATGGCCTCGACGCTGCCGATGCCGGGAATGTTGATGCAGTGTGCCGCGCCTGCCTCTTTTGATTTTTCCCATGCCGCGTAATAGTCGACCAGTGGCTTGGTTTGCTGGTGATAAACTTCAAGACGTTTTTTAACTGTTTCCGCCGCATCGTCGGGGCGTTGCACCAGATCTTCTCCGGTGACATCATCCTTCCCGGCCACTTTGGGGGGGTTGTGCGTGATGTGATAGGTTCGCCCCGAAGCCGGATGCACACGGCGGCCATCCATGCGCTGGATAATGTCGGTGTCGGGGACTTCGATTTCCACCACGAAATCAATATGGATGCCTGCGTCCTTCATAGCCTGTGCTTGCGGGATGGTGCGGGGGAATCCATCGAACAGGAAGCCGTTGGCGCAGTCCGCTTCCTTGATGCGTTCCTTAACCAGATTGATGATGATGTCGTCGGAAACAAGCCCGCCCGCATCCATGATCTTCTTTGCCGCGACGCCGAGCGGTGAGCCCGCCTTGACTGCGGCGCGCAACATGTCTCCGGTAGAAATCTGCGGGATACTGAATTTTTCCCTGATGTAATTTGCCTGGGTTCCTTTACCTGCGCCGGGTGCGCCTAGCAGAATGATTTTCATTTATTGCTCCTCCATTAATAAACCTATAGTTAAAAGAAAAAAAGTGAAAAGTGATAGATAACTCCTGCCGGGGGTCACATTTCAAGTTTCACCTTTCACTGATGTTGCGTTTCATCAAATATCTTTCGTGCTGCATGTAAATCCGCTTCCGTATCCACTCCGCCGGGCGGGGCATCAGCGGTAACAGTAACACCGATTTTGTAACCGTGCCACAGTGCGCGCAATTGTTCCAGTGCTTCAACCTGCTCGATAGGGGAGGGAGCGAGTTGCCGGAAAGCGCGCAGAAAGCCGGCGCGGTAGGCATAGATGCCGATGTGGCGGAGGACGGTGAGGTTGTCCGGCAGTTTCCCTTTCGTGGAGGGAAGAGAAGAACAATTAAATGCATCCCGCGGATACGGGATCGGCGCGCGGCTGAAATACAGCGCGTTAGCATCCTTGTCCAGCACCGCCTTGACAATGTTGGGGTTGCGCATTGCGGCCTCGTCATGGATGGGATGGCAGGCAGTGGCAATGGCGCATTCCGGATGGTCGTGCAGGTGTTGTGCCACCGCGCGGATCAAGTCGGGCGGTATCAACGGTTCATCTCCCTGCACGTTGACCACTATTGTATCATCCGGCCAGTTATGCTGTTCCACTACCTCGGCGACACGGTCAGTACCGCTGGCGTGATGGGCGTGGGTCAGGCACGCTTTGAAGCCATGCTCATGCACGGCGGCGATGATGGGCTGATGGTCTGTAGCGATCCAGATTTGTTGTGCGCCGCTTTTCGCTGCCTGCTCGGCAACCCTTATCACCATGGGTTTCCCTGCGATGGGCAACAGCGGTTTGCCCGGCAGGCGGGTGGAGGCGAAGCGCGCCGGGATGACGACGTGAAAATTCATCACCTGAGTTGTTCGACTTCTTCCGGGGTCATTACACGGGCTTCGTCCGCCAGCATCACAGGGATGTCATCCTGGATTTTGAAGGCCAGCCGGTCTGCCTTGCAGATTAATTCCTGGTCGGCTTTGCGGTAAACCAGCGGGGATTTGCACAGCGGGCAAACCAGGATTTCAAGCAGTTTGGCGTCCATTCGGGGCGATCCTTTCCAGGATGTGGTGGGTGAGCGCCGGGTCAAGTTGCGCATCTACGCGCAGTACCCAGCATTTTTCTGTAGCGTATGCAGAGCATTTTACCGCATCTTTTTCCGTCATGAGTACCGCATCGGCATCGGCATAGGCCAGATCGGTCGCGGTGTAGCGGTGATGATCGGGAAAAGGGTGGGGTTGTACCGCCAGCCCCAGATTTTTCAGGTGCGTGAAGAAGCGTTGCGGATGGCCGATTCCGGCAATGGCGTGCAGGCGCAAGCCCTGGAAATCAGACGCGCGCAAAATGGTGGCCGGGTTGAGCAGGTTATGAAATACGGTGCCTTCAAGTTGCATCCGGTATTCGCCGTTTTTAGCTGTGCCACCATTGATGACGATTGCATCCATTTCATTCAGGCGTGATAGTGATTCACGCAACGGACCTGCGGGAAGCAGGAAGTTGTTTCCAAAGCGACGCATTCCATCTACCACTGCAATTTCGACATCGCGCCGCAACCGGTAATGCTGCAGGCCATCGTCACTGAGCAAGACATCACATTCGGGATGTTCCTGTAACAGGGCTGTTCCGGCGGCAGGGCGCTTGCGGCCGACCCATACCGGGCAAAGCCCGCGCTGTGCCATCAGCACAGCCTCATCCCCTGCTTCATCCGGGTCGCTCGAAGGATGCACGGCTTGTGGAACAGTTGTCTGACTGCCGCCGAAACCCCGGCTGATGATGCCGGGATGCCAGCCTTCATCAATTAACTGTTGCGCCAGCCAGAGCGTAAGCGGAGTCTTGCCGCTACCCCCGACCGTGATGTTGCCGACAACGATCACGGGGACTGGCAGTTTCTCGCCGGGAAGGATGCCGCTGCGGTAAAGTGCTCGGCGCAATACCACCAGCAGGCCAAAAATTACGCTGACGGGCAGCAGGAGAATGTGCAGGGGTGTGATGCGGTACCAGTGTTGTTCCAGCCAGTGCATCCCGTTTCGATGCCGTTACTTCCGGCTGGTGGTAAAGGTAATACGGCTGTAACCGTCGATGCGTGCGGCTTCCATGATGTTGATGACGGACTGGTGGGGCGCTTTCGCATCGGCATTGATGATGATGGTAGGATCTTTCTGATCGCCTGCCGCCTTGCGTAGCGCCTGCGCAAGCAAATCCACATCGCTGAACGGAGTAACTGCATTGTTGACGGCATAGTGCTCGGAAGCATCCACCGAGACATTGATCTGATTGGCCTGCGCTGCATTTTGTTCGCCGCTTGCTTGCGGAAGATTGATCTGCAACTCGGAAAACTTGGCGTAAGTGGTGGTGACCATCATGAATATCAGGATCACCAGCAGCACGTCAATCATCGGAATCAAATTGATTTCCGGTTCTTCCCGTGTGCGTCCGCGCTGAAAGTTCATATTGACATGACCGGTTTCATCATCAGGGGTGGCCTGGTCATGTCCGTCAAGCCTTGCGTGTACCGTGCACGATTTCTACCAGTTTGATGGCCTGCTGCTCCATCTCGATGATCAGGCTATCTACCCTGGCACGGAAATGGCGGTAGAAGATCATGCTCGGAACCGCGACGATCAAACCGAATGCCGTGTTATACAGCGCTACCGAAATACCGTGTGCAAGTACAGTTGGAGTGTTGCCGACGGCGGTTTGCGCGCCGAAAATCTCAATCATCCCGACTACTGTACCGAACAAGCCGAGCAATGGGCTGATTGAAGCTATCGTACCCAACGTGGTCAGGAATCGTTCCAGTTCGTGCGTGGTTGCACGCCCGGCTTCCTCGATGGAATCTTTCATCACCTCGGGAGAGCTTTTTATATTTCTCAGTCCTGCGGCAAATATGCGTCCAAGCTCGGAGCCTTCCGCCAAACGGGACAGCATGGCTTCACTGACTCCGCGCTGCTTGAGTTCCTGAACCACCTGGTCGAGCAGGCCCGGAGGAGCAACATTGGTGTAGCGCAGGAACGTCAAGCGCTCCGCGATCAAGGCAACGGCGATAATCGATGCGAAAATCAAAAACCAGATGGGCCAACCGGCTGCTTCGACAATAACGAACACGTAACTTTCTCCAATATGCTTAAATTGAGCAGGCGCAACTGTATCTTGTCACGCTTGTTTGGGCAAGGTT
>CAIQPV010000630.1 GCA_903873725.1 uncultured Nitrosomonadales bacterium | reverse complement strand
TCCAAAGTGGTGCAGACAGAGCTTTTCAAGTTCATCACGAATACGATTCTATCGGTTCCGACGCAGGGGACATTGGCATGAACAAGACCAGCCAGGTTGCCCAATTAACGCAAGCATACGGAGAAACCATGGATCATCAAACAGACAAACCGAAGAATGAGAAGAAGGAAATGAATCCAGGATTGTTGGCAGCACACGCCGTTCGCGTGGCCAAGTTAAATGGCAAAACGCCGCTACAGATCGGGATAGAAAAAACCAAAACAGCGCTCGATTGGGTGTACCGATGGGGCTGGTCGAGCCCTTCCACAGTAGACATGCTTGGCGGATCGGCGCGACGCGGTCTATCGGCAAGGTTGGTAAAAAATGGCCTCCTGCGATCAACCCGAACGCAAAGTGGCGGTGCGGTTCGCGGAGTTCCTAGCTTCATCCTCACGTTGACCGAGACAGGGCAGGCCGAGGTTGAAAGATTTCGTGAAACCCTTTTACCATATGAGCGCGATCCCTACAAAGCGGTGTATCAGCAAAAGTTGCGGCACGATCACCTTGCTCAGATGGCGACGGCCAGGACGGTGATTGAGGGCAAGATTGCCGGATTCAAGACCGAGAAAGAATTGGCAGAAGAGTCATCAAAAGGGGTAAAGCAACCCGATGTCGTCTGGCTGTTAGGAAATATCCTGATGGGCCTTGAAATCGAATTGACAGGAAAATTCGGTCGGCAACTTGACCAATTTGTTTACGGTTGCATTCATGCATTGGTTGGCAATGCCAGCCAGCGTCCGCGCTTCCACCGAATCGCGATAGTGACAGATTCGCCTGCCATCAAGAAGCGATATGAGCAAGCGTTCGCACCAGGTGCCAAGTATCAAGTCTGGAGCAAGAACAGTCGTGGATACTGGGTGTCTGAAAACCAAGTTCGGACGGTACCTGACAATATTAAGGGGCGCATTCAATGTCAACTTATCAAGGACTGATTGTGGTGTTGGTGCTTGCTCTGTCGGCCTGCGCAGACACTGACATGCTTGAGCATGAGAATAAGGTACTGCGCCATCTGATCGAGGTGCGGCAAGCGGAGATTGATTACAACGAAAATCAGGCAAGCGTCGCGCGGGGCTGCGATTTGTGGCTTGCCGTGTGTCCGGAATCAATGGTGAAGCGCGGTCGTGCCGCACTCGCTGACGGATATAGCGGCAGCGGCGGATGGTTTTGGTTGGCGTTCATTCTAAAACTTGTAGCTATTGGCGTGGCACCAGCCGCCTTCTTGGTTGTTGCAGCATGGTCATGGTTCAGATTTGCCAAGCCAGCAGCTGGTGAAGCCGAGGCTGCGCGAATGCTTGTTGCATCCGCGCAAGCAGACGCAAGAAAAGCCCAGCAGACCGCAACACAATTTCGGAAGGACGCACAGAGCACGGCAATGCGGTTGACTGCCGAGCGCAGGGATCTGGCCGATATACAGCACCAAACGAAGCTTGCGCGCGACGAGCTGAAAATAACCAAGCAGGCGATAGATGCAC
>CAIQPV010000629.1 GCA_903873725.1 uncultured Nitrosomonadales bacterium | reverse complement strand
TGTCACGCAGCGCCTGCTGCCAACCTTTATTGGCCAGTTGCAGCAGGTACGGGAAAGTGGCGTTGGTTAGCGCAAAAGTGGAAGTACGGGGTAGTCCGCCGGGCATGTTTGCCACTGCGTAGTGCACCACTCCGTCAACAACATAAACCGGGTCCTGATGCGTGGTGGGATGGGTCGTTTCTACGCAGCCACCCTGATCAACCGCAACATCGACGATGACCGAGCCTTCTTGCATTGTTTTCAAATCTTCACGGCGAATCAGTTTGGGTGCTGCCGCGCCATGAATGAGAACGCCGCCAATGACAAGATCGGCAATAGCGATCTGCTCCAGCAGGTTATGCCGGTTGGAAAATAATGTCTGCACGTTGGCCGGCAGCACCTCGTCAAGGAAGCGCAGGCGTTCCAGCGATACATCCAGAATGGTCACGCGGGCGCCGAGTCCCGCCGCCATGCGGGCGGCATTGCTTCCCACCACTCCGCCGCCCAGTACGACTACTTGCGCAGGTAGCACCCCGGGTACGCCCCCCAGCAGAATGCCGCGCCCGCCATACAATTTCTCCAGATACTTCGCCCCCTCATAAACCGCCATGCGCCCCGCCACCTCGGACATAGGAGTCAACAAGGGCAATTCTCCCGTCGGCAAAGTCACGGTCTCGTAGGCGATGCAAGTCGCGCCGGAAGCAAGATGAGCGTCGGTCAACTCCCGGTCAGCCGCAAAATGGAAATAGGTAAAGAGAGTCTGTCCGGCGCGAATGCGCGGCCATTCGGCCTTGATCGGCTCCTTGACCTTGACGATCAGTTCCGCTTGCGCCCATGTGGAATCGGCATCAGGGGCAATATGGGCACCGGCCTTCTGATATTGCTCATCACTGAAACCGCTGCCGAGTCCGGCGCCGCTTTCCATCCAAACGGAATGCCCTGCCGCAACCAGTGCTGATGCACCGGCAGGAACCAGCGCGACACGGTTTTCATTAGTCTTGATTTCTTTGGGAACGCCTATCTTCATGTTTTTCCCCTTTCCACCCGGATTAGGTCCGGGGCTCCAGAAAACCACCCGTCCGATAAGTCAGCACCAGGGTGTCACGATGGCCGCCCGGTGCAGTGGGTTGAATCGGTGTGGATTCATGAATGACGCGCTGGTCATCGAGCAAAATCAAGGTCCACGGTTCAAGCAAGGTAAAGCGCTGCCCGTGCGGCCCCACGGCCTCGAAGATCCGGCTTTCGCCGCCGCTGACATTCTCCCGCGCCACCAGCAGAATCGCGACAAAATCCACACCGTCGCGGTGCGCTCCCTCCGGTGTCGGTCGCCCGATGCCATTCAGAGTGTCGATGCGAAACTGGTGCGCTTCCACGTACCATGGGCGCTCTCCTTTGACGTCCGAACAGGCGCGGGCAATGGCCAGCAACAATTCCGGCCATATCGGTTGCGCAACGGTGCCGGGTGCAACCGGTTCGAACAGCCGCAGCATCCCGCCGTGCAGCGCGTTGTATTCCAGCGGCTGGTAATGTGCACGATGAGGTACCTGCCGGACGTCCGTCTGCTCAATTACGAAACAGGAATGACGTCGCCGCCGATAGCGTCCGCCGTCCCTGAGAAAATTATCCGGCGGCAGGTCATCCCAATCCGTTTTCAGCGCTTCCAGGCTTTCCAATGGACAGCCCACGAATCCGCTGACACCAGCCGGACTCAGCACCCCATACCCACGGGTTTTCACGGCTTCGGCAAAATGTGCGGGATCAATATATGGTGGAGCAAGTGTCGTGACAGTCATGGCGAATTATTCATGATTTCGATTATTGCAATTCTACGCCAGGTAACCGCCTTACCACCAGTAAAACAATGACGCCGGTTCTTGCTACGTATATCGTTCCCACGCTCTGATGAAGGTAAATTCCATTCAGCCCTATCTGTTCTGACAGGTGGCGAAATAGTCTTATGTTTGCAAGAATAAGAAAAACATAGATGCACCTGAGTAAGGGTGATTTTCTGAGACTCCTGAAAGGGAACAAATGCGCTTCGGCAAGATATGGCTGACCGGTTTGGCTTGCGCCCTGTTCACAGCTTGCGGTATTCAGCCGATCATTCCATCGGACAAGCACATCAAAGGCACGGGTGCAGAACACCCGAACAGCGCCGGTATCCCGCCCACCATCAAGCGCACCATTCCGCTTCCGCTTCCTGTAGCCACTCCCGAAACTGAAACTTACAGCGTGGTAGTAACCAACGTCCCGGCCCAGGAAATTCTTTTTGCGCTGGCGCGCGATGCAAAGGTCAACCTCGATATCCATAACGGTATCCAGGGCACGGTGACGCTCAATGCCATCAACCAGACTCTGCCGCGCATCCTCAGCCGCATGGCAAAACAGGTGGAGATGCGCTACGAACTGGACGGCACGAATTTGATCGTCATGCCGGACACGCCTTATCTGAAACATTACAAAATCGACTATGTGAACATGGCGCGAGACTCCGACGGGACAATATCCAATGCCACGCAGGTCGGCTCCAATTCTTCCGGCATAACAAACGGTGCTGTAGGTACAGGCGGCAACAATTCGTCGCTGACAATCAAGAACACCTCCAGGAATCACTTCTGGGAAACCCTGATCCAGAACATCAAGGATATCCTGCACGAAACCGACCAGATATTGCCTGCCGGTTCCAGCGAAACCTTAGTGCAGCAAAGTAACGCGATCAGCACCAGCGGCACCGGCGTACAACAACCACAGACTGGCAACAAGAAAAAATCCGCAGTCAAACCGCCCGGCATTGACAACAGCCCGATCCCCGCGACCTTGCAGGAAGGCGGCACCACGGTCACGCGCACCAGCACTTTCCGTGAAGCTGCGTCCGTCATCGCCAATCCGGAAAGCGGCATCATCACCGTGCGTGCCACCGGCAAGCAGCATGAAAAAATCCAGGAGTTTATCGACCAGGTCATGACCAGCGTCCGGCGACAGGTACTGATCGAGGCAACCGTGGTGGAGGTGAGTCTAAGCGATCAATACCAGCAGGGCATCAACTGGTCGCAATTGCTGTCAGGCAGCAAAGGCTTCCAGTTAACCCAGGCCGGGTCAGCCGGTTTGCCAGCGACAAATACCGGCAGCATGTTTACCATTAGCTATACCAATCCCTCTTCCGTATTGGGCAACCTGAGCGCGCAAGTTTCGCTGCTGGAATCGTTCGGCAAGGTGAAGGTGTTATCCAGCCCCAAGCTTAGCGTAATGAATAACCAGACTGCCATGCTGCGCGTGGTGGACAATCTGGTGTACTTCGTCACCAACACGACCACAACTGCCCCAACCTCAACCAGTGCAGCCTATAGCACATTTGCGACCACGCCCAATACCGTACCTGTCGGTTTCACCATGAGCGTGACACCGCAGATCAGCGACAGTGACACGGTGTTGCTCAATTTGCGTCCTTCGATTACCCGCCTGCTCGGTTACGTCAACGATCCCAACCCGGATTTGGCCAATGCACATGTGGTGAGCAGTATCCCGCAAACCCAGACCCGCGAGATGGAGTCGGTATTGAAAATCGAGAACAACCAGATCGCCGTGATGGGGGGATTGATGCAGGATGAAGTCAATAATCTGACCGATGCCGTTCCGGGCTTGTCAACCATCCCCGGCGTGGGAAACCTGTTCATGAACCGCAATGACAAAATGCAGAAAACCGAACTGGTGATATTTCTGCGCCCGATCGTGATCAAGGAAGCGAGCATGTCCGCAGAGTTTAGTGAATTCCGTAACAGTCTTCCGGATGCCGACTTTTTCAAGAGCACGAACAACGGCAGGCCGTGAAATTATGGGCCGAACACCTAATGGCGGAAAAATTATCGCGCCCGCACATACCAGCCGGCTCATAGCCATTCTTCCGGCCTTTTTCATCAGCGGCCAAGTGCTCGCCGCCGCCGACGGATTGTACGTCTGGCACGAAAACTATATGCCTCCAGCGATAATCAAATCCGCCCTGCCGGTTTCCTTTTCCCCGGCCTTGATGCAACCGCAAATCATTCGGCCTGACCGCCCAAAAACAGCAGCCAGACCGCAGATAATTTCCCGCAAACGAACCGGAGGAAAACCTCCTGCGGCCCGTCCTCATCACCAACCGGCAATACTTGCATCCGCACCTGCCGTCGACGTCCCTCAACCGGCCGTCGCCAAAATTGAATCGGCAGTTACTCCTGCGCCACCTGTCCATATTCAGCATAGTCAAGAGAGCGATGCAGTTGACCCTGCCCTGCTGACTGCCTGGCAGTCATATCACAATGGCGATTTTGACACCGCCTCGCAGCTATACAGCGGGGTGCTGCGCAAGGATGTCCAGAAGCACAACTCACCGAACCGTGATGCGCTTCTGGGTATGGCGGCGGTTGCCCAGCAACGGTCGCAAGATGCCATCGCCGCCCGATATTACACTGAGGTACTTGCCCTCGATCCCCGCGATCCTAATGCCCAGGCCGGAATGTCATCACTGCTTGAGGCAACCGGGGAGGCAGGCGCAGAGAGCCGCCTGAAACTCCTGCTTGCGCAACGTCCCGAAGCGTCCGCGCTGCACTTTGCGCTGGGCAACCATTATGCGGGGCAGTCACGCTGGGGAGATGCCCAACAGGCTTATTTCACCGCCTGCGCATTGGAGCCGGAAAACGCCCAGTACGTTTTCAATCTGGCAGTCAGCCTCGATCATCTGGGGCTGGGCAAACTCGCTGTACAGCATTACCGGGGCGCATTGAAATTAGATCATGCAACCAACCCCGGTTTCGACCACGCGCAAACGCAGTCGCGTCTGGATGAATTATTGATGTTGCCGTAATCAGTTAAATATTGAGTGCAAAACATGACTGACAATACCCCGCTATCCATAGGCCGGCAGTTGCTTGATAAAGGCGTCATCAGCGACGAGCAATTGCGCATTGCAATGCAGGAACAGCAAACGAATCACCAGCCACTTGGACGCCTGCTGGTGGGCCTGGGGTTTTTGTCCGAGGCTACCATCCGCGATGTACTGTCGGAGAATCTGGGTCAGGAAAGCGTCAATCTCTCAACCTTCATTATTGATCCGTCGGCCATCAAACTGATCCCCAAGGAGATCGCGCGGCGCCACCTGTTATTACCGCTGTCGCTTGATATTGCCGATAAACATCTCACCATTGCGATTGCCGACCCCGACAACATCATCGCGCTTGATCAATTGCGGGCGCTGCTGAAGGATGAATACCGCCTGAGCACGCAACTGGCGAATGAGTCCGATATCCTGCGCGCCATCGACCAATACTACGGATTCGAGTTATCCATAGACGGCATTCTGCACGAGATCGAGCCGGGCGAAATGGCATATCAAACGCCGCAAACCGGCGTCAACGAATTCAGCCAGCCGGTGGTGCGGCTGATCGACGCCTTGCTCACCGAAGCGGTTCAGCAGGGCGCATCCGACATCCACTTCGAGCCGGAAAGCAGTTTCCTGCGCATCCGCTACCGAATAGACGGCGTGCTGCGGCAGATGCGCAGCCTGCACAAAAGCTTCTGGCCGGCGATGGTGGTACGCATTAAGGTGATGAGCGGCATGAACATCGCGGAAACCCGTGCGCCGCAGGATGGGCGGGTTTCGCTGCGGCTGTCGGCACGCCCGATTGATTTCCGCGTTTCCTCGCACCCGACCTCCCACGGCGAGAATCTCGTCCTGCGTATCCTGGACCGGCAAAAAGGCATCGTCCCCATAGACAAGCTCGGATTGGACGAAGCAGCGCTGGGCACCCTCAAGCTGATTATCGCCAAGCCCGAAGGTATCGTGCTGGTCACCGGCCCCACCGGCAGCGGCAAAACCACCACACTGTACTCGGTGCTGAATCATGTCAATACCGAATCGGTCAACATCATGACACTGGAAGATCCGGTGGAGTACCCCATTCCGATGATCCGCCAGACTTCGGTAAACGAAGCGTCCAAGCTGGATTTCGCCAACGGCATCCGCTCCATGATGCGGCAGGATCCGGACATCATCCTGGTCGGCGAGATCCGCGACCACCCCACGGCGGAAATGGCGTTCCGGGCTGCGATGACCGGCCATCAAGTGTATTCCACGCTGCACACCAATTCGGCTATCGGCGCAATCCCGCGCTTGCTGGATATCGGCATTCTGCCGGACATCATGGCCGGGAATATCATAGGCATCATCGCACAACGCCTGGTGCGCGTGCTGTGTCCGCATTGCAAACTCGCCTATCGCCCCGACCACAATGAACAAAAGCTGCTGGGCCTGCACCCCGGTGTGGCGCCCGTGGTATATCGCGCCACAGGCTGCGACTTGTGCCGCCATCAAGGCTATAGCGGACGGCTCGCCATCATGGAGTTACTCAAGATGGATTCCGACTTCGACGACATGGTGTCACGCCGCGCCAGCACACGCGACCTGAAACAGGCCGCTCTGGAAAAGGGTTTCCGTCCTCTCGCGGCTGACGGAATGCGACGCATATTGCACGGTGTCACTTCTCTGGCAGAAGTCACCCGGGTGGTCGATCTTACCGACCGTATGGGCTAGGAAAATGGCGCGGTATTCCTACAAGGCAATCAACGGGCAGGGAAAAACGTCCAAAGGTTTGCAGGAGGCTGCCAATGTGATTGACCTTGAGCTGCGCCTGAAACGCAACGGACTTGATTTGATCCGGGCACGAGTGAATGAAAAAAAATCTTCCTTCCGCATAAGGAAAATCCAGCGCTCTGACCTGATCACTTTTTTCTTCAACTTCGACCAGCTTTTCCGCTCCGGGGTGCCGCTACTGGAATGTCTGGCTGATTTGCATGACAGCATGGATGATCTGCAATTCCGCAGAATTATCGCCGACATGATTGAATCCATTGAAAACGGTACCACGCTGTCGCAAGCGACGGCGCAGCATCCACAGGCGTTCAATCCGATTTTCGTCAGCCTGATCCATGCGGGTGAAGAAAGTGGCCGCTTGCCGGAAGTATTCGAGCACCTCACCGCATCGCTGAAATGGCAGGACGAGATGCACGCGCAAACCCGGAACATGATGATTTACCCGGTTTTCGTCGGTACTGTGGTAATCGCGATCACCTTTTTCCTGATGATTTATCTGGTACCGCAACTGGTTGGGTTCATCAATGGCATGGGGCAGGAAATCCCCTTCCAGACCAGGCTGTTGCTGGCCACCTCGGGAGTATTCGTGAATTACTGGTATGTCATGCTGGTACTGCCGGTGATTATGTTCACGATGTTCAGACTGGCGCTGAAATACCGTCCCGGCCTGCAATACCATCTGGACAACATCGAACTGCACCTCTGGCCCACCGGCCCCATCCTGCGCAAGATTATTCTGGCGCGTTTCGCCAACACCTTCGCCATGATGTACGCATCCGGCATCAACATACTGGATTGCATCGCCAACTCGCGCAACCTGGCCAACAATCAGGTGATTTCCAGAAGCCTGGAACAAGTCGCGCTGGAAATCGAATCCGGCAAAAACCTGACCCAGAGCTTCCAAAGTACCGGGATGTTCCCGCCACTGGTAATACGCATGCTCAAGGTGGGCGAAGCCACCGGGAATCTCGATTCCGCATTGCGCAACGTGAGCTACTTTTATGACCGTGACGTAAAGGATTCGATCAAGAAAATACAGGTCATGATCGAACCGGCCATGACAGTTATCCTTGGCCTGCTGCTCGGCTGGGTGATGTTATCCGTGCTGTCGCCGATCTATGATCTCATCAGCAAGGTGAAAGTGTGATGGGCCGCAAAACCCTGTTGTTTCTGAGCGCGGCGGATTGCCGGACTTGCACCTGGCAGAATGGCAAACTTTCAAAAGCAGAGTGCTTTGCCGATAATCCCGGTGGCCATGAGCAATTCACGGCATTCCTGCAAACTCACCGCGATCCCGCTTACCTGCTCACCGATCTGGTGGAAGAAGACTTTCGCCAGGAAACCGTGCCGCATTTGCGCGGCAGTGAGCGCACCGGACTGATCCAGCGCAAGCTGGAACAATACTACCGCAGCACCCCGTTCCGTCTGGCGACGACATTGCAACGCCGCAAGGACGCGAGGCGTGACGACGACATGCTGTTTTCGGCGCTGACCAACCCGGCCCTAATCACACCTTGGCTCAATATCATGCTGGCGCACAATATACCGCTGGCCGGTATTTATTCACTGCCCAACATCAGTGCCGCGCTGGTGCAAGACATTCCGGACGGCTGCCTGTTGCTGTTGTCATGGGAAAAGAACGCGGGATTGCGCCAGAGCTATTTCGACGCAAAACTGCTGCGCTTCTCGCGCCTGACACCAATGAGCGAAAACGCTATATTCGGGGCAACCGCCGGAACGGAAGCCGGGCGCACCCTGCAGTACCTGAAGAACCTGAGCCTGCTGCCGCCCGCTCAGGCGCTTAACGTGACCATTATTTGCCATGAGAATGACAGGGGAGAGTTGGAAACACACCTGAACGACGACAGTGACATGCACTATAACTACCTCGACATTCAGGAACTGGGACGGCATATTGGATCAAAAACGATTTACCTCGACTCGGATGCGACGCCGCTATTTCTGCACCTGCTTGCCGTCCGGTCGCCGCGCAGCAATTATGCCACTGCCGAACACACCCATTTTCTGCGAATATGGCAACTCCGCCGCAGCCTGTTCGGGCTGAGTGCAGCATTGCTAATAGCCGGTCTGCTATGGACAGCCGCCAACATCAGGGAATATTTCGTGCTGGAGCATGAAGAACTGGCAGTCAAGGAACAAATTCTCCACCTCACACAACAAACCCGGCAAATCATTCAGAGTTTTCCAGTCACCCCGGTTTCAGCTACGGATATGAAAACTGCCGTAATTCTGTCGGGCAACCTGGATAACATTTCTCCTCAACCGCAAATGATATTTGACGGTGTGGCAAAAACATTAAACATTTTTCCATCCATCCGCATCGACAAGCTTTCATGGCAAACAAGCCCGACTGAACAGGGTGGTGCATCTGTTGCCACACCAAGAGGAAACACGGTCGCAATTATTCTCCCGCAAGTCATCTTGCTCAGCGGCGAACTGGTGGAATTCACCGGCGGCTATCGCGCTGCATTGAATTATCTGGAACGCTTCCGGCAGGCGCTGATCAAGCGTGGCTACAAGGCTACGGCGCTGACCCTGCCGCTGGACGTCAGTCCGCAAGGCAGCATCGCCGCCGATACCGGCGATTGCAGTACCAAGCCTGCACAATTTTCTCTGCGAATTCTCCGGCAGGCTGAAATATGAAATTGTCCAGGGCGGATTTCCCGCAACTCAAATGGAGCGTGATCACCTTCTTGGCAGCGTTGTGTGCAAGCGGAATAGCGATTGCGGCCAGCAAAAATTTTGTTTCCCATGCACAACGCGAACAGCAGGTTTCCCAACAGCAATTGGGCACTGTACGCAGCCGGCTGGCCGCTGCCGAAGAAGACAGTAAAAACATCAAAGCTTACACGTCCGAATATGGAGAATTACTCAAGCGCAACCTTATTGGCGACGACCAGCGACTGGACTGGATCGAGGGTCTGGAAAAAATCCGCAACCGTAACCTTGTACTGGATTTTAAATACAGAATTGCCCCGCAACATTCCTATATCCCGCCCATCCCCCTCGACAAAGGCAACTTCGAACTCAATATGAGTGACATGAATTTGCAGTTTGACTTGCTGCATGAAGAACAGTTGATAAATTTTTTCGACACCCTGCGTACTGATATAAACGGTTGGTTCATCCTTGAACATTGCACCATGGAACGCAGCACCGACTCCGACGCAACGGCTCAACTCAAGGCAGAATGCACAGGCGGGTGGTTGACACTGAAGAACAGGAATGAAAAGTGAAAAATGCCGCACTTGCCCTGCTACTCGCCGTGCCTGCCGTCACCCAGGCAAGCGGCTTGGGACGCCTGTTTTTTACCCCGGAACAGCGTGCGCAACTGGAATACAACTATGCGCGCAGCGCCGACGATGGCAATGAAACATCTTCTACGCTGAAGCTGAACGGCATTGTGCAGCAACACGGCGGCGCGCGTACCGTTTGGATCAATGGTTCGGCACAAAACTCAGCGCATGGCGGCGACCCCGCTGCGGAAGAGGTTGCCGTACCGGGGAAATCCAAAAGCATCCGAATCAGGGTTGGAGAAAAATTATTTACGAATACCAACAAGCCGCAAGACCCGCCTGTCCCCGCCGAATAAACCATGCCCCACTATAACCAGCACAGCAATTTTTACAAAAGGCATGGCGCAGCGGTAATGCTGATGCTGACCATCCTTGTGATAGGTGCGGCCACCCTGTTCGTCAGTTCCCTCAGCCGTTCTTCAACACAACTCGAACGTGACCGGAAATCTGCCGGCGCATTGGCACAAGCAAAGGAAGCGCTGATCGGCGATGCGATTTCACAATCACCCTTAACCTCTGCCGGCTACCTGCGCCTGCCTGATCTCGGATTCATGATAGGACTCGTTCCCTCCGAAGGAAGCGCCGCACCCAACTTCAGCGGAAACAACAAGGATTATTCGGTGATCGGAAAATTGCCGTGGCGAACATTGGGACTCGAACCCTTGCGGGACGGGCATGGGGAATGCCTGTGGTATATCGTTTCCGGCCATTTCAAGAATACTCCGGTAACGGACAGCCTCAACTGGGACACACCGGGGCAGATTAATCTCGCCGATGGCAGCGGCAACCTTATTGCGCGCAATCTTGCCGCACTGCTGGTCGCTCCGGGGCAGGCGCTGGATGCGCAAAGTCGCGCTCTGTCGGATTCAACCTATGCGCAATGCGGTGGCAATTATGACGCCCGAAACTACCTTGATCCCCATGCTTCATCGAATGCGGTTTTCGGTACTGCCTCCGGAACACCCAATTACTTTTCCGGCAGCACGAATAACCGCGTGGCGTCCGGCTCCGGCAATAACCTGTTGGTGATGGCGGGAAACGTGCACTACAACGATCGCTTCCTGTTCATCACTGCCGATGAAATCTTTCGCGCTGTCATTCGTCGCGCGGATTTTTCCATTCAGGTGTCCGCATTATTGAACGATGCTTATTTCCGGAGCGTCGTCATCGCAGGTTCCAAAGGCACCGATAACGTCAATTGCAGTTCTCTCGGCAACAACAATCAGACATTCTGCAAGAACTGGAAAGAGATGCTGTTACTCACCCAACTGCCCACTCCCGCGCCCGTCACTCTTGACGGTGCTCAAACCGCAGACTGCTCCCGCGTACTGATCTTTGGCGGACAAAAAAATCCGGCTCAACTTCGTCTGACCGCAGCCAACAAATCTAGCCCGTCCAACTATATCGAGGGAGTAAATTTGTCTGCCTTCGCCACTCCGGTCGCCGTCACCTCCGGCTTCATCGGCGTCTCTGCTTTCAGCGCAAAGCACCCCAGTGCAGATGTGGTGAAGTGCCTGTCATGAACCCAAATAAATCATTCGGGCAACACTGTTCCTTCCACCCGCCGGGGGAAAGTGATATTGCCGTCGCGGGGTTTACCCTTGTTGAGATGGCAGTCGTACTCCTCATCATGGCGCTGTTGCTCGGCGGCTTGTTGCCCACCTTGTCCAGCCGGGTCGAGCAGCAACGTCTGGGTGAAGTGCACAAACAACTGGATGAAATCGAACAGGCGGTAATCGGTTACGCCCTCATCAACGGACGCATGCCTTGCCCCGCATCCGCTTCCAGCAATGGCATGGAAAGTTTTGCCGGCGGCGGAAGTGCCGCGAATGGCAACTGTTCGAATTTCTATAATGGCTACGCTCCTGCGGCAACATTGGGACTGGTCACGGCTGACGGTTACGCGGTTGACCCGTGGGGCAACCGCATCCATTACGCATTGAGCAAGTCGAACGGCAATGCCTTCACCAGTACCAACGGCATGAGCGCAACCGGCATGTCCAGCCTCACTCCTGATCTCCTTGTTTGCACCACCGCTACCGGTATTAGCGCAACGAGTTGCGCGTCCGGCACGGCGCTCACCGCCAGCCCCGGCGTTCCGTTGGTGATATATTCAACCGGCAAGAACGGCAGCTACGGTGGGATCGGGGCCGACGAAGCGGCCAATCCCAACCCCAACAGCAGCAACAACGACCGCGTGTTCGTCAGCCACGCACCGACGGCCGGCGCTGCCGCAAACGGCGAGTTCGACGACATTGTCATCTGGCTGTCGCCCGGCATCCTGCTCGGCAAAATGGTTACCGCCGGCATCTTGCCTTAAACTGCAATAACAGCAAATCAAACTTGTCATCGTTATTTTGCAAGCGGGAATACATGCCGAAAAATAGTCGATAGCTAAATGTGTTATCTTACACATACGGGAAACTGAAACTCAGCAAAAGGCAACCTGCATGAAAATATTACTTGTCGAAGACTCACGGGCTCTCGCAGCCGTAATATCCGCCAGGCTCAATAGCTTCGGCCATGATGTAGTTCTTGCCGAGAACGGAAAAGTGGCTGTTGAGGTTTTCAATGAGGCTGCCCCCGACCTGATTCTGATGGATATTGATATGCCGGTCATGAACGGTTTTGAGGCCACGAGCCGTATTCGCGCTTTCGAAACCAGCAACAAATGGGCGTGGACCCCAATTTTGTTCCTCACCGCGTCGGACACCCCGGATAATCTGGTAACCGCCATCGAGGCCGGCGCAGACGACTTTCTATCCAAATCCGTGCCTGAACCTGTGCTGCATGCCAAGATGAAGGCCATGGCCCGCATCGCTGCTTTACGCCACCGCTTATCCATGGCGAATCAGAAGTTATATGAACAGGCCAGCCGGGACGGCTTAACCGGACTGTTCAATCGGCGTCATATGGATATGCAAACAGACGTGGTTTGGGAAGAAGCCCAGCGTGAGCATCAGCCATTTGCCGTCCTGATGCTGGATATCGACAATTTCAAGAAATTTAATGACCACTACGGACATCAGGCCGGGGATGAATGCTTGCGAAACATTGCAGATGCGCTTAGCAATGTGGTCAATGCAGCAAATGAACAAGGCACGACGCAAGGCGCTTTCGTGGCGCGCTACGGCGGTGAGGAATTTGCAGTAGTGATTCCGCGCGCGTCTCCGGAAGCCTATGAAAGTATCGCCAACTCCATCATTGAAAACATCCACAATCTCCGCATTCCGCATGAAAGGAATGCAGACTGGGGAATAGTTACCGTATCAATTGGAGGAGAGCGCCTTGATCTGCCCGGCAATAAAATCGCCACCATATTTCGTACCGCTGACACCCGCCTCTATCAGGCCAAAGAAAAAGGACGAAACCGCGCTGAATTGAGAGGAAATTAAGACGGGTCGGGCTTTCTGTATTCTCGCGCAGATTGGTCATTTTTTGTCCCGAATCTTCCGGAAGAGGATAAACCGGGGGAACCCGAATATTTCAAATACCTTTGTAGCATAAGCAACGCCAACCAATCAACATCCTGGGCAATGCCATGAATGAGTCACTTGAAATTCTACCCTGGTGCGAGCATTACTTAACCGGAATTCCCGAGATAGACGAGCAGCATAAACGTCTTGTTCATTTGGTGAATGTGTTAGCCGACAGCCTGACCAATCAGCCTGACATAACCAACTTGAACTATATTTTCACTGAGCTGGCCGAATATGCCATGTATCATTTCCAGACCGAAGAAGATGTCTGGCATCAGTTTCTTGCGGGTGATCCCTGGGAAGCCGAGCACGAATTGGAACACAATAGCTTTGTATCCATAATAATCA
>CAIQPV010000628.1 GCA_903873725.1 uncultured Nitrosomonadales bacterium | reverse complement strand
TGGAGTTCCTCGATGTTAATGCCGTTTCTGGAGAAGAAAGCCGCCAGATTGCGGACGATTCCGGGGTGATCCATGGCCAACACCTCCACGCTATAGGGAACCGCCGGTTTGGTTCGTTCCCGTTGCTTTGTTCGTTTGTGAATAATGGTGAGTCCAGATTGCTCACCCAGCAGTCCCATTTGCCCCTCAAGCTTGGAAAGAGCATTCCATGGTCCAGAAAGCAGCATGATCAGGGCGAACTGTTCCCCCAACACGGCCATACGGCTTTCTTCAATATTGCACCCGCTGTCGACGATTTTGCTCGAAAGCCGGTCAACCAAGCCAACTTGATCTTCCCCCGAGGCAGTGATAACCAGAAAATTGTTTTGAGTATCTATGTTCATGGATTGCCGAAATACAATGATTGAGTGTGTTCAAGTGTAATACCCAAATCAATAATGCGCTAGTGGAGCCTTTCCAGCTCCCCTGAACGGGGGAGTAGTGTTATCAGCCGCACAATCTGGTATCCTCCAATCAATCATAGGCTGCACTTCAAATTCAAATATGAACCCGCGTCGGGAAAAGTCATCCGATTGATTAACAGGAAAAAACCATGATTAGCCATCTTGGGCGGTATGAAATTATTGAAGAGCTGGGGCGGGGGGCCATGGGGGTTGTTTACAAAGCCAACGACCCGCTTATTGAGCGCCTTGTCGCAATCAAGTCGATTAACCTTAACAATCTGGATGACAGGCAAAGGGAAGAATACGAAGCCCGGTTCTATCAGGAGGCCAAGGCGGCAGGACGTTTGAATCACCCCAACATCGTTACAATTTACGACTTGGGTGAAAGCGGAAATGTGGCCTATATTGCAATGGAACTTATGGAGGGACGCGAACTGCATAAGGTTATTGGCGGCGGGCAACGCTTGCCAATCGACGAAACGCTCAACATTGTAATTCAAGTGGCGGACGGCCTGGCCTTTGCACATCAGCGCGGCATTGTGCACCGCGACATCAAACCATCGAACATAATGGTTCTGAGTGACAACCATGTCAAAATCGCCGACTTCGGCATTGCGCAAATGGACTCCTCCCTGTTGCTCACGCAGGCCGGTATGATTATGGGATCGCCTTTATACATGTCGCCCGAACAAGTTATGGGTGCTCCCATTGACTCTCGTTCGGATATTTTTTCACTGGGTATCGTGCTGTATGAGCTTCTGACGGGCCGGCGACCATTCTCCGGCGATAATGCCAATTCGGTGATGTATCAAATTGTCAATGAAACCCCGCCAAAGCCCGGTTCATTGAACCCCGATATTTCAGACACGCTGGAAATAATTGTCTCGAAGTGCCTTGAAAAAAAGCCGGAGAACCGGTACCAGAACGCAAATGAATTAGCTGACGATATGCGTTCATGCCGTTCGATTTTGCTGCAAGCCAAAGGCGCCCTTGATAGAAATGATTACCATGTACTGAACGATGTGACAATTCATGCCAATAGAACCGGCAAGTGGAAATTAGTTGTCACTATATTGTTGGGCGCCCTGTTGTCGATCGGTATCTTTGAACTGTTTGAGAATTTGATTGAGCATTATTTTCTGGGTGAATAGTTTATGTCGAATGTTTCGATGATACTATTAAGGTTTACATAATTCATTACATATATACCGTCATTCCCGTGAAGGCGGGAATCCAGCAAGATAAAAATGCATTTTGTTTAAACCCACTGGATTCCCGCTTTCGCGGGAATGACGCACCGGTTTTTATCTTTCTCTATCTTCATTCCGAATGATGCGACGCTGTCCACAATTATGGAAACATCAATAGCTGTCCGTTCCGCGCGTTAACAATTGAATATAAGAGTCTCGCACATGGGCAACTCACTGCACAATGTCATCACCCAGGCCGAACAGGTCATCCTTGGCAAACCGCACCAGATCCGGCTCGCGCTGGCCTGTTTGCTGGCACGCGGCCATTTGTTGATCGAAGATTTGCCGGGCGTAGGCAAGACCACCCTGGCGCATGCGCTGGCGCGTTCGCTCGGCTTGCAGTTCCAGCGTATCCAGTTCACCAGTGACATGCTGCCCGCCGACATTCTTGGTGTCTCGGTGTATCAACGTGAAAGCGGAGATTTTAAATTTCACCCCGGCCCGATTTTCGCGCAGATGATCCTGGCAGATGAAATCAACCGCGCCACGCCCAAGACGCAAAGCGCCCTGCTGGAAGCAATGGAAGAACAGCAGGTCACCACCGAGGGCATTACGCGTCCCCTGCCCTCGCCGTTCTTCGTTATCGCCACACAGAATCCCACCTACCAGATCGGCACCTTTCCGCTGCCGGAATCCCAACTCGACCGCTTCCTGATGCGCATTCAGCTAGGCTATCCCGGCGAGCAGGCAGAACGCGGTTTGCTCGCCGGAGTGGAAAGGCGCGAAATCGTGTCCAGGCTCATCCCCCAAATGGAAGCTGCTGAATTGCTCGCTTTGCAACAACAAGTCAAACAAGTATTCGTTTCGCCCGCTCTGCTCGACTACGCACAAGCCATCCTGCGCCACACGCGCGAGTCTGCGCGCTACGTGCATGGCCTGTCACCGCGCGCCGGACTCTCATTGCTCGCTGCGGCCCGAGGCTGGGCATTCCTGGATGGACGCAGCGCAGTCATTCCGGAAGATGTGCAAGCGGTATTGCCCGGTGTTGCCAGCCACCGCCTGCAAAGCGTGCAGGATGTGCAAATCTCGGATGGCGACAAACTTGCCCGTGAGCTGATCGAGGCCGTTGCTATTCCATAAAGCCGGTGCATATGCCGTGATTCCATGTCACCCTCGCGGCGGGGGAGGCGGGAATACTGTAGGTTGGCGCTGAGGCACGAAGCCCAACAATATCGAGCGGCAATTGTTCGGCTTCACATGTTCAGCACCAACCTACCGCGATGCATTCGAGCTTTTCTTCCCTTTTTCCGCAAGCGGAAAGAGTTGATAGCTGAACTTTTTGGCTAATCAGGAAATTGCATGAGTTGTTGAACCATCCAGGCTGCCTTCAAACGATACCCATCTGTTTGGCATCGTCATCCAGCGAATTTGCTGCTCCCATCAACCCCGGCCAGGGAGCCCGTATCACCCAGGTGGGGATTTCTGAAAGATATGCACTGAATCGCCCTTTTTCCTCAAAACGTTTACGGAAGGGAGAAGCGATGAAATATTCTCCAAATTTTGGAACGATACCACCGCCGATATAGACACCGCCACGCGCTCCCAACACCAATGCAAGATCGGCGGCCACTGTTCCCAGCAAGGCACAAAAGATATCCAGCGTCTCTCTGCAGAGCGGGCAAACCCCTGTTATGCCGCGTTGACTGATCTCATCGGGTTGCAGCGCCTCCTGCTGAACGCCGCCGGATTCTGCTATGACTTCATAAAGCAAGGACAAGCCGGAACCGGAGAGCAGCCTTTCAGCAGACAAATGAGTAAATCTTTTCTTGGCCAGGGCAATGAGTTCAGCCTCGCGGGCATTGAACGCAGGCAATGTCACATGCCCGCCCTCCCCCTCGATGGGCGTATAACCATAGGCTGTGGGAATAAGCCCCGAGACACCCAATCCCGTTCCCGCACCAAGCAAACCGATTGACTTTCCCGCTACAGGCTTACCTGTCCCCACGGGCATCAGATCGTCCGTGTCAAGTACCGGAAGAGCCAGAGCCAAAGCGGTGAAATCGTTGAGCATGCGAAGATGGGATACGGCGAGCTTCTTTTCCAGTTCACGGATTGAAAACTTCCAGCCATTGTTGGTCATGGAAAGGATATCGCCTGAAATCGGCGTAGCGATTGCCAGAGCAACCCAGCGTGGATGAGGCAGCCCGGTTAACTCAAGATATTGTTCAATTGCCTCGGCAGGCCCGGGAAATTCGCTGCAAGGTAAAGCCATCGGCTCGGAAATGCCGGAGTCTTTAGACAATTGCATTGCAAAGCGGGCGTTGGTTCCGCCAATGTCGCCTACAAGGCGCGGATACGTATCGGATAAAGAGATGGGCATGAATTACCGTCCTCTGGAATGTGAAATCGCTTCAAAAATGACAAAAACTATTTTAAGTCCATCTCTTTCAAGAAACAATTGAATTGTCTCCTATCGTCTATCGTTCCCGCGCTCTGCGTCACTGCCATTAAGTTGAGGTAATCCGTCGTTCCGGCGAAGGCCGGAATCCAGTGGTTTTATTTAACATGCCTTTTGAGTTTGTCCTTGCTGCGCAAGGGATTTTTCATTTTGCCGGATTCCGGCCTTCGCCGGAACGACGTTGTTGAGTTTTTTGATTTATCCTTAACTTAATGACAGTGCAGCTCTGTGTGGGAACGATCAAAACCGGATTTCATGAAAGCGCTGTCATAATAACATGGTAAATTGTCATGATACTATTGCAAACTACAATTGCCATCCTTTTAAACCATGTCGAAACAAGTCTTCAACAATTTCAAGGCTCCCCCGGATGACACCGTCACAACGCTTGAAATGGTCGCTTCCGCAGCAAAAGTGTCCCCCAGTACCGTTTCGCGGTACTTGAACGGGACTGCCAAAGTCAGTGACGCCAAACGCTCGGCTATTGAAGCAGCAGTCAAAAAACTCAATTTCGTATCAAACCCGATTGCCAGCGGACTTGCAGGCGGCAAAACACACAGTATCGGTGTAATCACCCAAGTATTGGGCAGCCCGTATTACGGACAAGCCATGCTGGGTATTGAAGAGGTATTGATTTCGGCAAACTATGCTCCGCTCTTCGTCAGCAGCCACTGGAACGAGGAAATTGAAATGGGCTGCATCAACTTTCTGGAAGGGCGCCGCGTTGATGGCATCATCATCCTGACTGCCTGCCTGCCGGATGAGGTACTCATTCAACGCTCTGTTCGCACCCCCATCGTTGTGACCAGCAGAAACCTTAACTCTGACCGGCTGTTCAGCCTTAATTTTGACAATTTTACCGGTGCCAGAATGGCGACCGAACATCTCATAGAACTGGGTCACTCCCGCATCGCTTTTATAAAGGGAGTTTCCAGCCATCCTGATGCCATTGAACGTTTTCGGGGTTATCGGGCAGCGCTGAAAGCACATAATATTCCCTATGATCCCAACCTCTGCATTCAGGGGCACTTCCAGGAATCCGGCGGAGAGAAAGCAACGCAGAAATTACTCCAATCCGATGCCGGATTTACTGCAATCTTCGCAGCCAATGACCAGATGGCCT
>CAIQPV010000627.1 GCA_903873725.1 uncultured Nitrosomonadales bacterium | reverse complement strand
GCGCGTCTTCTACGCTCCAAGCTCACGGCTAAAGAGAAGACTTATCTGGCGGCCGGGTATTCGACAATATCCGTCGCCCGTGTGCAGGCGGCTCGGATGATTCGCGAGGTGATAGACACCATCGCCGGGCGTAAAAAAGGGTGGACACTGCTGGGGGTTAAGTCAGAGCGGGAATTGTCTAAGCTGCTGGTTAAATGCTATGGGGCTGGCGTTGCACGAGAGGTGATGACACGCAAATTAGTCCCTGAAAAATATGTGCTACAGCTGGTGGCCCGAAAAATCCGGCTAGAATCCGACGGAAACCGCAAATCTCGGTGACACCTACGGCATGTGTGCAACCATACAACGGGACCAACCCATTGTTGTCGATGGATGGATTTGGGGGGTAAATGAGAAGCATTCACGAGAGGCTGCGAGTCGTTGCACTGAACTGTGCCAGCTAATCAAAATGGCCGATGATTTGCTGGGCAACACATTCACCGCTGACGACGAACTAATCAGTTTGTTAGTAACGAACGAGGCTCTGCCTTTCAACAATGCCAACCAGCTCGCTAAATCCGCACAACAACAACAAGGCGGGGTGTCACCAACCATATTATGCGCGAGAAAAGACGCGACTCCAGAAGCATTGGAAGAATGGGCGGAAGCGGGTGATTTAAACTGGATCAGGTCAATTGCAAATAATCCAAACACCAAACTGGATACCCTTAAGAAACTAACCCGCCACTCAGACCCAAATATAGTTTGCATTGTTCTAAGTTGCGGGAGACTACCCCAAGAAACCATCGACGGTTTTGCAAGCCGTGAAGAACCCGAGATAAAACAGGAGGTGGCTAGGGCGACCACTACCCTGGAAATAATTCGGGCGATGACCATAAACGCAGACTATCTCTTATCGCTCCATATTTGCCTTAATCCACATACCCCGACGGAGCTCATTAACGAACTTGGGCGTAAACATTTAGCGGCAGTAGTTTCAATTCCCTATCGGGTAACAGATCCCGCCGTGCTACGGAATTTGTGCGACAAGTATGGGAAGAAATACGAAGTATATCTCACCAATAAGCCGATGCCTGCGGACGGCGAATGGCGAAAGAACTGGCCGCTGGTGGTCAATGGTCACTGCTGGGGATTAAATGAACCGGAATCACTTGCTGCAGCTCGTGAAGTCAAGGATCAGAGGCTAGTTGCGCGAATGGCGGATGACATTCTCTCAAAGCGGCTGGACCTCGATAAATTCCCGACGCTGAGCACGAGGATTCTCGAACAACTGGTTGAAAACGAGGCGCTGCCAATAGAGATAGCCAAACAACTTCCGGCACTGACCTCGGATTGGGGATGCCGAAATCAGTTGCTTACGCGTTCTGACGTTGCCCCGGAAATTCTGGATGAATTTGCCGACCACCCCGGTCAATATGTCGTCAACAACATCGTTCACAATGACAGGGTGAAGCCGGAAACGGTGGCCAGAATTGCTCTGAATGGCGATCCAGAAGAAGTGTCTGAAGCACTTAAAAGCAGCCGTTTACCAGGCGAAGTCCTCGACAAATTCGCGACCAGTGAAAATTTCATGTTTCGCAGACTCGTAGCCTGCGGCACGAACAATCCAGAAGTTCTCGCCAAGCTGGTATTTGACACTGAGCCATGGGTTCGGGCGAGTGCGGTTGAAAATCCAAAAATTGAAATGGCCGTGCTCGAAAAAGTGGCACTGAGGGACGAAAACCTAGATGTTGCCGCAATCGCAACGGAGCGATTAACCAACCAAGAAATATTGTCCCAAGTTTACAATCGGCTAGAGGTCGAAAACAATGCGAAACTGGCAAGAGCGATTGCTAACAACAAATACGCCCATGAGGGTATTCGTGTCGGCGCGGCATTGCTGTGTCCAGATTCCCTGAAAAGTTAATCGTGTATGAAACCTGACACCTCTAAATTGGGTAGTCACATGGAAGGCAATTCGGTATGGGGAACTGACTATCAGAAAAACTTAGAAATGGCGAGAAACACTCAAGACCCGGAAAAGCTGAAAAGGATGGTAACTGAGATTCTTCAAGGGTCTGAGCTTGATGATGAGGACGGAGAAATTCTCGAAGAACTTGTTCAAAACCGGTATGTGCCATTTTCAGACGCTCATGAACTGGTTCAGTTCGACTATAACTATTACACTTGCGTAGCGGCATTGTTAAAAAGAGAAGATGCGACACCAGAAGCATTAGAAAACTACCTATATTATGATTCCGATAACATGGAGTTTGTTCACAGAATTATAGCAACGCACCAAAATACTCCCCAGTCTTTGCTATTGAAAATGGCTAGATTTGGATGCCCTAGCGCTATAACCAGTGCGGTTATGTCGGGCAGGCTTTCGG
>CAIQPV010000626.1 GCA_903873725.1 uncultured Nitrosomonadales bacterium | reverse complement strand
TCCGGCGACGATTTCAAACGCTCGATGGTGGACATCTACGCCCGGCTGGCGCGGCAAATGCCGGACAATGGATTACAACTGGTGCAATTCACCCACCAGAACCCGGCAGTGTGGGGCGACCTTGGCATGATCTTGTGGGCCAGCGGCCTCAAGGTCACTGCGGCCTGGACGATCAGCACCGAAACGGCCACGGGCGGTACCAAGAAGGGTAACTACGTGCAAGGCACCGTCAATCTGGTGCTGCGCAAGCGCACCGAACAGCGCTCGGCCTGGTTGGACGAAATCTATCCACTAATCGAAGACGAGGTCAAACAGCAGCTCGACAGCATGACCACGCTGGACGATGAATCGGAACCCAACTTCGGCGATACCGACTACCAGCTCGCCGCCTACGCTGCCGCGCTGCGCGTGCTGACCCAGTTTGCCGACATCGAGGGCATGGACATCCGCCATGAACTGTTCCGCGAACGCACACGCAATGAAAAATCCGAGTTCGAGAAGGTCATCGACCGTGCGGTGGAAATCGCCGCCAATCACCTGATCCCGCGCGGCTTCGACGAATTTCACTGGAAGAGCCTGGGCGCTGCCGAGCGACTCTACCTCAAGGGCCTGGAGTTGGAACGCCACCGCGAGGCGCGTGCCGGAGCCTATATTGAATTGGCCAAGGGCTTTGGCGTGCGTGAATACACCCACCTCTACGAACGCTCGGAAGCCAACGCTGTGCGCTTCAAGACCGCCAGCGAATTCAAGCGCCAGCAGTTGGAGGGCGACGGTGACAGCTTCAGCAGCAGCCTCACCCGCCATGTATTATTCGCCATCCACGAAACCGTGCGCGACGAAAATGCCCGCGCCGGTCTCGACTATCTCAAGACCGATGGTGCGGTGGATTATTGGAGCAAGCGCAAGGCCATCCTGGCGCTGCTCGCCTATTTCAAACCGCTCGCCCACATCGGCCACATGCCGCATTGGGCCGAGGATGCTGACGCAGCGGAACGGCTGGCCGGGGCGGTAGAGAATGATCATTAGATTTTGTAATAGGCTAAAGAAGATTATGCTTCATGGAGATAAGTAATCGTGGTGTCGCCCCTTTTCGGCGCGCGTACTTGTCACGGAACAGTGTTAAAATGATCAAACTATGAATAAACAAAAGGCAATTCAGACGGCTTATCCACGTATCGCAAAGGAGCGAGGCACATCCGTCCCGGTTTCTAATCGTCTGCTTAAGTTCTCTGATGGTTCTTCGACCAAGGCAGTAGGGATAGATTTATCCCAAGCGACCTGTCCGGATCGTAGCTATCATGCTGAATTAGCTGGGGTGGCTTATGAAAACGGGATTGTAAAATTACTTTTTGGGCAGGCGACGCGGAGCAAAAAAGTTCGATCATTAATTGAAGTTTCCATGTCACCACATGCTGTGATTCAGTCGCTGAATGTCATTGCAGAGATAAAAAAGCCTTCGATTGAAGATCTCCTTCGGCTAACCGGGGAAGAGACACGGACATTATCCGAATTCGATGAAGACCCACCAGAGGTTGCAAGGCTT
>CAIQPV010000625.1 GCA_903873725.1 uncultured Nitrosomonadales bacterium | reverse complement strand
CAGAACCTTCTTGTGCGTGAGACCAGCTATCTGAAAATTTGATCTGACCGGTAGGTGCGTCGATGACCCGGTATGAGATATGGACATTCGATTGAGACGTTTCCAAAGTTTTGTTGACGGACGCAATGGTCACGGATCGTGTGCTAACACCTGCATCGTCGATGGTGCCGACAATCAACAAATCAGTTCCGAGCTTGTTGCCAAGTTTTGCCATTTCCTCAACAGGACTTCCGGTTCCGGACAGACGCGCTAGCTCACCATCCTGTTCGGTATCATATTGGCGGTCTAGGATTGCAAATTTGCGGGATTGGGTAAGCTGACTGGTCAGATCTTGCACAAATGCGTCTCTGAACCCTGATTGCGTGGGTTTACTAAGCCGGAAAGGTATAACTGCTGCTCGAAGGCGGTCTGCTTGTTCCGATCTGGCATATTTGGCCACGACAGTTTCAAGGCTCACAGTCCAGAGCTTTCCATCCTGTGTTTTGGAGAGAATTTTGTATTGGCGTACAGTTCCTTTGGTCTGTGTGGCTATCTGTTCCGCCGTAACGCTGGCAGAAGCAAATGAACTCTCCTTTTCTGTGTCCAAGGCTGCCATTGCTTCTGATGAAATTGTCGTTGCAGCGAGTTGCGCCCCGTTCACTTGGGTAATGGCTTCTTTCAAAGCAGATCCTATCGCTCCGCCAAGAGATGTAGCAGTGCCCTCTGATTGAACAGTTACAAATTCGATTCCTGCTGCTTGTGCGGCATTCAGTGATACGAATAGTAAACACAGAAATATTGTGAACCTGGACAACATCGCTAACTCCAGTAATCGGTGGGAGGGGGATTGCTGGAACACCCCCTTCCAAATTCAGTTAATTTAGGCTGCCGAGTTTGTCTAAAACATCTTTTACATCAACGTTGTTTCCTTTGGCGAAGAACAAAGTTCTTAGATGTCTGCGAAAAAGACGTTATCAGGTCTGGAAGTTTGGTCGCTACCGAAAGAGGTGCCGAAACCCCGTTTGTCAGCTTTGTAGCTTCCAAGGGGTTGGTGCGGAGACCAGATATCGCTCCTTGAGCAGATTTCGCCCAATTGCTGAATTCCGAAGGAAGTCCTACAGATGCAACAATCCCCTTTCCATAGTAGGGAACCGCCAAGGCAAGTTGCTTTTGCGAATTTGCATCCACCTTGCCTGCTTCAGCCATTTTCGCATTGATAGCTTTGTTGGCATCCTCTGAATATTGTACGTCACGGGCTATTGCGTCGCTATCTTCGACATTGCCAGCAGCATACGCTTTTGAGGTCGCCAAAAGATGGTCACCCTGCTCTTTGAGACCCAATGCGATCGCTGTTTGTCCCTCAGCAGCAGTCATATTGCCAAACGCCAAGCTAAATTTTCCCATCAGGCCCTTACCCTGGGAGATCAATGTCCCTGTGTCGGTAACTCCTGATTTTTGATCGCCGGTCACAGCTCCAGCTACGTCACCGAGACCAAATGCATAGGCTTGGCTTAACTGCATGGAAATTACAGTGACAAAAGTGGCGGTCAAAATATTACGAAATCTGATCATTCTAGGCCTCCCAGGTATTGAAAGTTATCTCACGCCCCTTGCGTTGAGTTGATCGACGATGGCTTTTGCACTTTCCTTCGATGCCAAAATTAGGGCGTTTCTTTTGGCAACTTCGGGATTTGGGCCAAGTCCTGCGTATTGGACAGGGCCTACGGACGCAATTTTTCTTGGTAGTTTCGCGGCTATGTCCCAAACCTGCGCACGGACCGACACATGGACCCGCTGGTTCCCCGAGACAGGATCCGTATCTTGGATTCCCACATCAAGAGTTCCGACCGCGAATACTGTGACATTGCAAGCCCTGGCCCCATCTATTGCGGCTTTCCGGGTGAGCGGGGTCATTTCATCACTACCAGAAAAATCTGTTTGAATGAGATCGGGCTTTGCTCCACCGCACTCATTGACGATGTCTGGGTAGGCGATTACATCAAATCCAGATGACGAAAGTACGTCGCTCATCGACGCGTCAATATCGCCAGCACTCGCAACTCGATACTTTAATTCATCTGATTTCCGAATCGTGCTGCCACCCTGACTAACGACGCTCATTGATTTAGAGTTTTCGCCGACAGAAGCTGATCCCCCAGATACCTTGGAGTTCTGTGAGGCATTTGATTCTTTTTCCTCAGATTTGATATCGGTTTTTCTTGCGTCGAATGACTTAACTGACTCTGCTTCGCGTGCAACAAAAATGAAGGTGAACATCGTTGCTGTTCCACCAGCTTGAGCTGGCACGCCGCCACTCGCTGCAGCACTGGCATTGTCGTTTAACTTATTGTCCAACGCGGTCTCGTTGATGCTGATTCGGACGACCACCGAAAAAACACGGGTTTCTTTGTCTAGGCTCTCGTCAACCACCGTAGAATCTAGGATGTAGGCATCCAGATTGCTTAAGATTTCGGGTTCATAGCGGCTGTAGAGTTTAAGCTTGGCGGGATTGAAAGACGCGGTGTAGCGCTTCCAGGCACTTTCTTTGGCGGCTTGGACGGCCCTCTGACGAGATTCTGGATCTGGTTTGTTTCCCGAGAAT
>CAIQPV010000624.1 GCA_903873725.1 uncultured Nitrosomonadales bacterium | reverse complement strand
GCGTGACTCGAACACGCGACCCCCGCATTACGAATGCGTGTTACTACTAGTTAGAACAGATGGTTATGTGCCTAGTTGTATAGTCTGTTGTATAGAGCCTGAGGCCCAATTTGCAGATTCCTAGTGAAACTTGTCGGTTCAAAACGACAGTATCAGATGCAGGTGTCGTGTCACAATTGTCCTGCGACACGACACCATGCAGGCTACTTCTTCGCCTTCTTGACTGCGCGGCCCATGCCCAACTGAGCAAGATGTGAATCCAACTCGCCAGCAGTCACGGCTGAAATCAAAGTGTCGATTGTCGGAATGAGCTTGTCGTTTTTTCCGACAACGATTGCAGCCTTGCCCTTCTCAAGCTCAAGAACCTTGTTTCCGTAACGAATTGAAAGCAGACAGTTACCCTTGTCGTCACTGACCCACCAACGCTTCAGACGCTTCGGAACTTCAATAAGCTTCTTGCTTCCGTCTTCCGATGTGGCCCAGCGCTTTTTAGTAACGCCGAATTCTTTTCCATCACGTGTTGCTTCGGCGATTGATTTTTGCTCATTGAGAGCAACGACCAGTTTGTTGCGACGGTGTTGTTCAGGCGACATATGCTTAAATGCGGGCAGCGCTGCGTAGTTAAGTTGTTTGAGAATTGTCATTCATGATCTCCTTTTTGATGAACAGAGATCAGAATCGTGCAGCCTGAATTCCGCTATTCCTACCGAATTCCATCCTTCATGGTCGAACGGCCACGATAAATACTCTCGGAAAGAGAGTGTTTATGGACGCGCGAGAAGAGCTGAAAAGATGGATTGCGCTGGTCGTGCAAAATGCAGCCAAAGAAGACAGCAGCCAGGTAAAATCAGACATCGATCTGTTTCTTGGCGTTTCGGGTCAGTTAGCTGGCGTTTTGAGCAGTCGCAATGAGACGTTTGCGCGAAAATCCCGCCCCAATCGCTCTAAACCTCCAACTCTAGCCCCTGCCAAGCCCCTACAGCAGCCCGACAGCCGTAAGAGCAGTACAGATACCCCAGACCCTGAAATGGACGCACAGGACGCTCAGAAGCGGCCAGAGGGGAAAAAGGCTGGGTTGAAGAGTCCGCGAAGTGAGCAGCAGGCGTTGAGACGACAAACCTACGGTCGGCCAACGCAGGAAAAAAAGCTTCAGCAGGCAGCGAAAAAGCTCGCCAGCTAATACAACTCTTTATGCAAGTGGCGCATTGCATCATCGAAAGCTCGTAATTTCACTCCCTTTTTTGCCGTTTTCCAAGCAGAAGTGGCCGCACTAAGCTCTTTAGCGCTATCAAGTGAAATCTTGTTTCTACTTATGGCGGCGTGGACATGCGTGCAGAGTGGAACAACATTCTCGCCCTCGAATACCAATTCGGCGTATTCCTCGCGTGGCAATAAATGGTGAAGATCGACTGGCGCGCGCCGACAATAATGACATTGGTCCAAATGTCTGTCTGGATATTGTTTCCTAAACTTGGAAGCGCTCCAACTGTCTTTGACATCTGTTTCTAGCCCTAGCTCAACACCGAACTTGTGTCGCACGGCTAGAACAATGTCCTTAACGCCATGTGGCGTCATGTGCCCAGTGAAGCCGTAAGGTCGCAGCATCGCAGTCGTCATGAAGCTGTTTTCCCGTGCCCTGATATAAAATATTCTTTTCGCCTCATTGATTTCTTCATCAGATGGTTTGCTTGGTAAGCTAGCTAAGAACCTCAAGTAGATATTTTCGAGAAGCTCAATTAATTCGCTCCTGGTAAGCAGTTTCCCAGTTTGGCTAAACATTGCTGGCAATATGCCAGCGGCATGTGCCCATGCCTCACCAGGATAGATATTGAATACGACAAAGGCTATTTGTGTGTAGCCCTCCGCAATCCACTCGTCATATCCGTCGATCTTTTTGAAACTACGGGAGTCGCACAAGAACCCCCAGGCAGATTTTCCGATACCTTGTAGTCTGATAATTTCATTAGCTGCACCGTCGCTCTTGAAGTCGATTTCCAGAACTTGTTCAAACAGAAAGCGCCACGCTTTCTTCAATGACTCTCGAACATCGTCTGAACGTTCTGCTATGTGGAAATTGGTTTTGGGATTGGCTAATGCTTGAGCGACCTCTGGATGGTTGCCTTTCCAGTTATCGAGGTCGTACGTGCGGATGCCGAAGTGCGCAACAAGAAATCTCTTAGGATACCAGGGGTTCTTCAGCAAAAACGTCTTCCAGTCCGCACCCTTCGTAATGGAAGGTGCGGACGCGAGACGGTCTGTAATTGAAATAGTCATGGAAAAGTTACAGCTAGTCTATCGGACAAAGATGCATGAGCCTTACAGCTTTGACGCCGTCGCTCCAAGATCGTCCCATTGCTTGACCATCTATCTCGCGACGAACGTCATCGCGATTTACTATGAGCTGACCGTGCAGGTGTTCGCATATAACCAGTTGATCAACGTCGGCTGAATGCGACATCGCCTGCCAACCGAGAGGGACAGCGATGATAAGGATAGCGACAACAATGGCGATGCCACCATAAAGCATCTGTTTCGGTTTACTGTCCGAAGTGGGCGGTTGCTCTCTGCCGCAAACTTTACAGACTGTCGCACCGTCATTCATTTCCTCTAGACAAAATGCGCATTTCATCACGCTCTCCACAATCCAGTGGGGCTGAATTCATCTGCAAGAAGAATGTCTGTACGCACCTAATAGTCTACGCCTGCTTTAGGCGTGCTATTGTTTGGTGTGCTGTCAGCCTTTGGCTTTTGCTTTACGGCGGCCGCGCCACTTTCACTTGTGCTTAAATTCGTCCCAGTAGCACCAGCTTGTG
>CAIQPV010000623.1 GCA_903873725.1 uncultured Nitrosomonadales bacterium | reverse complement strand
GCAGGAACGGCGTTGGTACTGCGCGCACCACTTGCTTGACGCACAGTCATCACCACGTTGAACAACATGATCCATGCACCCAGATTGTAGATAATGCCGCCCACAACACGCATCGCGTAGTAAGGATGCATGGCAGATACGGACTCCACAAAGGTATAGGTCAATGCACCATATTCGTCATAATCACGCCACATCAGTCCCTGCATAATGCCGGATACCCACATTGCCACGACATAGATCACCGCACCGATCGTCGCCAGCCAGAAGTGGACGTTTACCAGACTGTCGGAGTACATTTCTGTGTGCCAGAGTTTCTTCACCATATGGTAAATCGATCCCATGGCAACCATCGCCACCCAACCCAGGGCGCCGGAGTGAACGTGACCGATTGTCCAGTCAGTGTAATGTGATAGTGCATTGACAGTTTTAATGGACATCACCGGGCCTTCGAAAGTGGACATTGCGTAGAACGCCAGAGACACCACCAGGAATCGAAGGATATAGTCGGTACGCAGGCGATCCCAGGCACCTGACAGGGTCATCATTCCGTTCATTGCGCCCCCCCAGGATGGAATAATCATCGCCAGCGAAACTGAAGCGCCAAGTGAACCCGTCCAGTCGGGTAGTGCGGTGTATTGCAGATGGTGTGCGCCCAACCATACATAACCGAAGGTCAATGCCCAGAAGTGCAATACGGACAGGCGGTAAGAAAACACCGGGCGATTAGCCTGCTTGGGTACGAAATAATACATCATCCCCAAAAAGCCGGCAGTCAGGTAAAAACCGACTGCGTTGTGACCCCACCACCATTGAATCATGGCATCTTGCACGCCCGAGAATATGGAGTAGGACTTGGTCAGGCTGACCGGGATTGCCAAACTGTTAACCACATGCAAGTAAGTGATCATGACGATCATGCTCATGGTGAACCAGTTTGACACATAAATGTGCGAAGTTTTTCGAATTGCAACTGTCATGATGTGGTTCAGGCCAAACGCCAGCCATACCACGGCAATCATGATGTCAATCGGCCATTCCAGTTCAGCATATTCCTTGCCTTGGGTAAATCCCAGCGGCAAAGTGATTACAGCCAGAACTATGATCAGGTTCCACCCCCAGAAGGTGAACCATGCCAGGCCATTGCTCCATAACCGGGTAGCCCCGGTGCGCTGCACAATGTAATAGCCGGTCGCCATCAGCGTACAGCCACCAAATGCGAAAATCACCGAGTTGGTATGCAGCGGTCGCAGTCGCCCAAAGGTAATGTAAGGTATATCGAAATTCAGGAACGGCCACGCTAATTCAGATGCAATATACACACCGATCAGCGTCCCTACGACCAGATATACAACGGCCATGATGGTAAACCATTTGACCACATCCATATCGTACTTAATCGGTGTCGCTTGAGTTGCTTCCACAGTAATCCCCCTCAAGAGCAGAATTTAATAACATAGTGATATTCGTTTCCAGATTCCAACCTCAAGAAATAAATACCACCTCCCTCACACGGCTGTTAAAGCCGCCCAGCATGATACAAAAACAAACCAGGTATTAATCAGTACGCCCACACCTACTGCTGAGTCTGTGACTCCATGGGTGTTGTACGGATTGATAAATATTTAAATACAATCATATATATCGTTATTAACAAAATTTGCCATGTGGATAGCGTTGCCATTTGATAGTTCGATGCTTGATTGCGCATCAGAACGTTAGCATTAGCAGTTGAAAATATAATAATCCTATTTCATTTATATAAAATACAACAATATGAGAATTATATTCATGGAGTATGTTTTCTGTCAAACATTTTGAGCGTGTTTAATAAAGCAAGAACTAAACTTGTTCGGGCATCAAGAAAGAAATCGGAGTGAGATACCCTGTTATGTGCTTGTGAACGTAAAACAAAATCGGATTTACAAATCAAGTGCAACTCACTTCGATGGTGTCACAGATTAAAAAATGTAATTTGATGGCGGTCATGAGGGTAATTTATTAACTTGCCGACTGTCGAAAACGGTGCATCTGCATTTCAAAGTAAAGTTCTACCGGAATCTACTTAGCAGTATCTATGCCTCATTTCTACAATGTTTTATAACATCATGAAATTAAATATGTTCATAACATCAAGTTTCGGATTAAGGCTGATTTTTTTGATTGCTCAAGCTAAATATGTCAGTTAAAAATAACTCTGCATCAGTACAAACTGCCATTTTTGTCAGAGTGTGAATTTGAGGACTGCAATTTCCGTATCTCTATTGCTACTTCACCCATATTCAAATCACCGACCGATTGCCAATAACAACTTGATGTCCTGAAGCACTAATTCAGTTCGCTGCCCATAAGGGGAAAGTAACAATGGTTGCCCATTGATGCCGATCAAAAATGTGCCGTCTGAATGGTCAACCGTATAACCGCCGTGTTTATTGAATTGCTTTACAAAATTCACCCCAAAAGCTTGGGCCGCTTGGGCGGTTGCTTGTGCATCACCATAGAGCCCCAGGAAAGAGTGGTCGAAGGACGGCACAAACTGCGCCAGCAATTCCGGGCTGTCCCGTTCAGGATCCAGCGTGACGAATAAAACCTGTACACGATCTGCATCCTTGCCGAGCATGCGCATGACCTGTGCAAGATCGGCCAGCGTGGTCGGACATACCTCCGGACAATGGGTATAGCCAAAGAACAGAACAACTACTTTTCTGCTGAAATCTTCCAGACTGCGAGTTTTTCCATTAAAATCGGTAAGGTGGAAATCAGCCTTGGTATGCTGCCAGGAAACATCCATCGCGTGATAGGGGGAAGGTAAATCGGGTGCGCAGGCGGTGAGTGACGCCACGAACAGCAGCAATAATGAATTATGCTTCCACATGGCAACTTCCTGTCCAGCCATGCTCGGTAAATACATAGCCAACCTTGAACAAACCATATACACCAAACGCCGCCACGATCAAACCAGCAGTCAATCGTATTGCAGGAGACTGTATCCAGTGTTGGCAACTTTCCCAGAACCGGCCAATGATTAAGAGGTTGGGCAATGTGCCCAGGCCGAATGCCAGCATGATTAGCGCACCGCTCTGTGCGTGGCCGCTGGCCAATGCTGTAACAAGAACGCTATAAACCAGTCCGCACGGCAACCAGCCCCACAACGTTCCCAGCAATAGCGCGCGTGTCGGTGTGGAAATCGGGAACAACCGTCGAGTCAACGGTTGAATGTGTTGCCACAGCATGCTGCCAGCTTGTTCAATCCGCCGCACCATGCTCCATATTCCGGCGATATACAAGCCGAGCGCGACCAGCATCAAACTGGATAGTGCAAAAAGTAAATGCTGTACCGGAACCACATCGCGCAACAAAAAGCCGGCTTGTCCGATAGCTCCGACCACTGCGCCAGCCAAAGTATAGCTGGCGATACGGCCGATGTTGTAAGACAAATGAAAATGCCAGCGTGAACCTTGTTTCGGCAATTGCGCAGTAAGAATGCCAACAATGCTGCCGCACATGCCCAGGCAGTGTACGCCGCCAAGTAATCCTGCAAAAAATACCGCGATAATGCTGAATTCAGTCATGCGCTTTTTCCATGGTCAGGTACTTTAATTTGGCTGTATCGTATCATTATGTGCGCCCGGATGAATTTAACGTGACAGAATATGATCAACGAAATTCGGATAAAAATCGGATCGCCGTGAAGCTTACTCTATCTGCAATTTGTCAAAATTTTCCCCGATAAAGCAATTCGCCACAAAATAAGTCTGTGTAGAGATGTGTTGTATGTGGCATTCGCGAGCAATAAATTTTGTGAAAAGTGCTTGCCTGCCAAAACAGGTGTGCTAAGATAAAAAAGTAGAAGGTAATGTCATGTTGGATTTATTCTCGGGAGGTCACAATGTCTATTGTCGTGTCAGTTATTTCAGTTGGATCCGCAATCGGAGTGTTTATATTTTCCTTGTGGATGATCAAACAACTCTTCAACAGTAACTAAGCTGCAAGACTTGATTTGTCAAGTCTTGCATGGTTGTTTGATCCGCTTTTTTTTTGCCAAATTTAATGTATTAAAATTATATGTTATCTGGCAAGATGAAATCTGTATAGAAACCGAAACGGGAAGTATCCCTTCCGGTCAGGTTGTTCCCATTAATAACTACATTAATTCTGGGATGGGCTGATAGTCGCAAGATTACCAAACATCAGTTTGAATCGCACTCACATACAACAAGAAATGACGAAATTATAGAAGTCTTCTATAATTACATTCTTGACTATGCTGCACTCACAATAAACCTTCCCACAATTCAGCCGTAAAGGAAAATATCTTGGAACTCTCCAAACGCGTACAAGCCATCAAACCCTCACCCACTCTAGCTGTCACCGCGCGTGCCGCAAAACTGAAAGCAGAAGGCAAAGATATTATCGGATTGGGGGCCGGCGAACCGGATTTCGATACCCCGCAGCACATCAAGGATGCGGCCGTAGGTGCAATCAATAGGGGCTTCACCAAGTACACTGCCGTCGGTGGTACACCGTCGTTAAAAGCGGCGGTCATTGCAAAATTCAAGCGCGACAACGGCTTGGATTACACTGCCAAACAGATTCTGGTTTCCTGCGGCGGCAAGCAGAGTTTTTTCAATCTTGCGCTGGCCGTCATCAACCCCGGCGATGAGGTGATTATTCCCGCGCCTTACTGGGTGTCTTATCCCGACATCGTAATCATCGCGGAAGGTAAACCGGTGATCGTGGAGGCGGGCATCGAGCAGGGCTTCAAGATGACTGCTGCGCAACTGGAAGCGGCGATCACGCCCAAGACCAAAATGGTGGTCATCAATAGTCCGAGCAATCCGTCCGGTGCGGTGTACACGCTGGAAGATTTACTGGCGCTGGGGCAGGTGCTGCGCAAACATCCGAACATACTCATTGCCACTGACGACATGTATGAGCACGTAGCGCTGACCGATGCGAAATTCGCCAATATCCTAAATGCCTGTCCCGACCTGTATCCGCGTACCATGGTACTGAATGGTGTATCCAAGGCTTACTCCATGACCGGCTGGCGCATAGGTTATGCGGCTGGACCGGAAAACATCATTACCGCGATGGAAAACGTGCAGTCGCAAAGCACTTCCAATCCCACCTCGATTTCGCAGGTGGCGGCAGAGGCAGCATTGAACGGCGATCAAGGATGTATTACGCCGATGGTGAAGGCATTCCGCGAGCGGCATGTGTTTGTGGTAAACGAACTAAACAAGATTCCCGGTGTGAAGTGCATCATGGCCGGAGGTGCGTTCTACGCTTTCCCGGATGCGCGCGGAGCCATCGCGAAGTTGCATCAGCGCGGAACGATCAAGGCTGCAAATGACCTCGCTTTGTCAGAGTATTTACTTGAGCATGCCGGGGTGGCTGTTGTTCCGGGTTCTGCCTTCGGCAGCGAGGGTTACATGCGCTTGTCCTTCGCGACTTCGATGGAAAATTTACAGAACGCCATCAGCCGCATCGCCAAGGCTTTTGCATAGACAAAGTATTGAATGAAGTGAACCACGGAACGCAGGAATAACGCCCTCTATTTTAATTGGAATCCACACCTTTTGGGGGGCGTAGATGGGCTGTGGTTAACTGACGGTAACTGAAAAGCGCTGGGCAGTTCCTTCATTCAAGCAACATTAAAGCAACTTGGTATTGACCAAAAAGTCCATCACCGTTAGTATAGCGCCCTTGTCAATTCCCTGATAGCTCAGCCGGTAGAGCGACGGACTGTTAATCCGCAGGTCCCTGGTTCGAGTCCAGGTCGGGGAGCCAATTACTAAAATCAAGCCCGCGATTCTGCGGGCTTTTTTCTTGCCTATAGGCTAGAATTGCCTTTAATAATCAACTGTTACGACTTCGCATACATCCGCAATAGTTCGCAAAAGTTCCCCAGCATCCGCAATTTGATGGGGGTATTGCTGGGGGTATTTAAAATCTTAGTGGGGGTATTTATGTTGAGCGCAAGGGCAATAGATGCATTAAAACCGAAAGAAAAACAGTACAAGGTCAGCGACAAGGATGGTCTTTACGTCCTCGTCACGTCTGGCGGTTCACGGCTTTGGCGGTACAAGTATCGGTTTGCAGGAAAAGAAAAGGTATATGCAATCGGGCAATATCCTGAAATCAGTCTGGCTGAGGCGCGTGAAAAGCATGAAACGATACGCAAGCAATTGCGTGAAGGTACTGATCCCACGGCTGCGAAGCAGGCGGCAAAGGTTCGCTTGAAGGAAAAGCATGAGCACACTTTCAAAAGCGTGGCCGAAGCTTGGCTAAAGAGGGAAAGCAAGCGCTGGATGCCAGATTACAAAACTAAGATTTGGCGAAATATTGAAAATGATTTGCTGCCATTGCTCGGTGATATGCCAGTTTCCGGCATTGATACCCCAATGCTACTGCGTGTGGTCAAAGGTATCGAGGATCGCGGCGCAATCGATGTGGCAAGTCGTGCGCAACAGCGCATTACAAGCATACTGCGATATGCTGTCCAGCATGGCTTGATCGAACACAACCCTGGCGTGAATTTGCGCGGGGTGGTGGTGAAGCCGCAAACAGAACATCGCGTGGCCGTACCTGTCGGCGAGGTCGGCGAACTGGTTAGACGGGTCAACGGATATGTGGATGACAGCGGGGGCAAGGTGCTCACGCAACTGGCTTTAAGGCTGACGCTGTACACCTTCCTGCGCTCAACTGAAATTCGCGGTGCGAGGTGGAACGAGATTGATTTTGGCAAGCAGGAATGGCTGGTGCCAGGCATACGCAACGCGGAAAAGAAAAACGGCGGAATGAAAAGCCGAAAGGATCACGTTGTACCGCTATCACGGCAGGCTGTGGAAGTGCTGGAGGCTGTTCGAGAACTGGACTTGGGGGATGATCTTGTATTCCCGATTCAAAGCGGGTCAAAGCGTGTTATGAGCGAAAACACGATGAACCACGCGCTAAACAATATGGGATACAAGGGGCGGCAAACGGTTCACGGACTGCGCACCATCGCATCCACGCTCCTGAATAAAGGCGACTCGCGACACAAATGGAATAAAGACGCGATAGAGCGGCAACTTGCACACTCGCCGAACTCTGACAACGCCGTGCGTGATGCTTACAATCGCTACGAATTTCTTGACGAGCGAACGGCAATGATGCAATGGTATGCCGATCATCTGGATGAGCTTCGAACGGGTGCAGCTGTGTTGCCGTTCAGAAAGTTGGGCTAGTTTCGCAACTGCCCTCACACGATGGAGCCACTGAGGCGGGAATGCCAGCACAGCAATGCTGGCATTAGCTTTAAGTAAATTGTACAGTCGCTCCAGCTATATTGCCTTCACGCATGCAGGCACGTCACCTCAAATCGAATCCAAATCCTCAACCGCAAAACAGCCCGCAGAAATATGGGCTGTTTTGTTTTTTTGCTGCCTTCCCAATGTTGTCTTATTGATATTGTTGCGTTTTATACATTATAGATATGCGCAACAGATTCTTAGACGTTTTTATCAGGTGCTGCAAGACCAACTCTATCTGAGGTAGTCAATTTCGGCTACTTCAGTTTGGGCGGTAGGGACACCTCCAGACAGTAATAAAACAGAGCGTGT
>CAIQPV010000622.1 GCA_903873725.1 uncultured Nitrosomonadales bacterium | reverse complement strand
TTGTTTGTAGGGAAAAATATCCACCGGATCCATGGCGTGCACAAATCCGAGGTTGTCAGCCTCGAAAATCAGCAGGTCGCCTTGAGGTGTTTCGCCGCAATCGATCACGAGGTAATCGAGCCCCATGCGCTCACCGATAATGCCGAAAGCTTCTTTATGCCTGTGACCGAAGTCTTCGTCAAAGTTGGCCATGAAGTTCGCTTCCTCTGCGCGCTTAGCAGCACTTTCCGACATGCCGGCATTTTTGTAATGGATCATCCAGTTTTCCGATATGGCCAGATGGCAGACGAATGGTTTCCCGTCGATCAGGGCAATGCGGCATTTCCGGTACAGACCATCCCGTCCACGGTAATCAACAAAGCGTGCGACATTGAACTGGTTCTCCTGCATTGCATCAAGATATTCCGCAAGGTCTGCCAGACTGTCGATCCTGGCAAGGCCTGCGCCGGCATGCGAGCCCAGCGGTCGTATGATAACCGGAAAGCTTCCATCTTCAAGCAGGGCGGAGATTGGCTTCTCTCCGCGATAAATTTGTTCCAAATCCCGTTTGTCGATGCGCTCAGTGATCGGTATTTCCACCCGGGGTATGGATTTTAACAATCTGCTGACGCACTCCCGCGACAGGCGGGAAATGAAGTTTGGCTTGTTGAGTATGGGACGCTGTGAAGATTTTATGAGCTTCTCGACTTGTTCCAGCAGAGGAAGATTCTGGTCGGATTGGCCTATGGCGACGACAAGCACATCGTGATCAGGCAACGATGCCGGAACGGGCAGGTCAAGAGATACATAGAGTATATCAAGTGCGACATCCGAACCTTCCAGCAGGAAATCCACCGGCGTGTTATCCATCATGTCTCCCGGCCGCATGATGGCAAGCAAGCGGATACCGGCTTGGCAGTTGGCAGTTGGCAGATGATAGAGTTGCCGGATTCGCAGAGCCTTTCCTTGCAATTCCAGTCCCATTTCACGGTTCCCGGTGAGCTGAAATATGATTGACATGCCCATTAACATGTCAGCGTCATTCGGGTTGTATGCCGCGATGTTTACCAGGTCGGCAAGATTCGTTCCGGACATGGCCATGCGCATGAGTGAGGCAAGACCAATGAACGGTTTGGGGCTATTGCTATTTGTGGTGTTGGACATGGGAAATGTTTATTTAATGAACGGGGCAAACGGGCTTTTTTGCAGTTGTGATATCTGCTTTTAATGCCAGTCGCGTATGCGAGAACATCGGATCATTGCATGCTAATGCGACGTGCGCCATCGTAGTGGACTCGCCAATAATTTTCCTTCATATTCACTATGGCAATGGCCTTGCCGCTTTTGGGTGCATGCACGAAGCGGTTTTCGCCCACATAGATACCGACGTGCGAGTATGGCTGCTGCTGGGTATTGAAAAATACCAGGTCGCCGGGGCGCAACTGATCTGCCTGTAACGGTTCGCCCATGCGGCTTATTTCCAGGCTAGTGCGAGGTAGTTTCAAACCCAGCGAATTTAGAAATACATGGTCAACAAAACCGCTGCAATCAAATCCGTTCTCGGGAGAATTGCCGCCAAAGCGGTAGGGCGTTTCGGCCAAGCTCACCGCGTAAATTGCCAGGTCGTTCATTGCCTCATTGGAAAAATATTCAGACTTATGGGAGGCGGCAGGAACTTCACGATGCGGAGTCGTGCACGCGCTGCATAGCAGCAACAAAAGGATCGGCAGGAATTTTTTCATATGTCCGAATTTACGGTAGAGTGGTGGTGTTTGTAAAGAACCTCCCTTGTAATAGCATGCCTACTGATCAAAACGATTGCGCAAACCAGCAGACACTTGTTGCCGCCTTGCTGGACAAGCACCGCTTTCCCCATGCGGTGCAATGCGTGCGACTGGTCGAAACGCACATTTCCTGGGTGTTGCTGGCCGGGCGCTACGCATACAAGATCAAGAAGGCAGTTGATCTGGGATTCCTCGATTTCACCAGTCTGGAAGCTCGCCGGTTCTATTGTTCCGAGGAGATCAGGCTCAACCGCCGCTTGGCACAATGGATTTATCTTGATGTCATTCCCGTGGGCGGGAATTATGATTTACCGGAACTCGGAGAGCAACCGGCCATTGAATATGCTGTCAGGATGCGTCGTTTCGCAACCTCAAAACAGTTGGATCACTTGCTTGAACGCGGAAAAATTATGCCACAGCATATGGATAGTCTGGCTGCCACGCTGGCCGACTTTCATCGCGGATTACCCGGGACGGAAGAGGGGACGGAGTTTGGTGCGCCAGAGACAATTCGTGCTGCGGCCATGCAGAATTTAGAGCAGTTGCTACCGTTATTGACGGAGCAGCCCGACCGGGATGCCGTGGCAGAACTTGGGCAGTTCACCATGCAAGCATTTAACGCATGCGAAAATTTTTTCAGGCAGCGCCTTGCGCAGGGCTGCGTGCGCGAATGCCACGGTGATCTGCATCTGGGTAATATTGTGCTTATTGATAATCAACCCGTTCCCTTCGACGGAATTGAGTTTGCCCCCGCGCTACGCTGGATCGACGTGATGGATGAAGTGGCATTTCTGGTTATGGACCTGCAGCACGGCATGCGTTCCGATCTGGCCTATCGTTTCCTGAATGCTTATCTGGAGAAGACGGGCGATTACGCCGGCGTATCGGTATTACCTTTCTACCTCGCCTACCGCGCGGGAGTGCGGGCCAAGGTCAGCGCCATACGAGCTTTCCAGGCTAACCCTGGCCAGCCGGTACAAACGCAGGCATTGACGGTTTGCCGCAACTATCTGGCTCTGGCCGTTGAATATTTAACAAGGCGGCGCCCCGCACTGACTATTACTCACGGCTTGCCGGGTTCGGGCAAGAGTTTCTTTGCCCAAGCGGCATCGGAGCGATTGCAGGCAATACGAATACGCTCGGATGTGGAGCGTAAACGTTTGTTCGGCATGAACCCGTTGGACAATAGCAATTCACGCACGGGAGATGGCATTTACAGTGCCGATGCAACACGGCGTACTTACACCCGCCTGTACGAGCTGGCGCGCGGGCTGCTCAATGCGGGATTCCCGGTAATTGTCGATGCGGCCTTCCTCAAACAAGACGAACGCGAACAGGGCGGTTTCAAGAACCAACCGCAACAGTTAATGTTTAGTAGCTGTTTTAGCCAGTTCCATGTTGAGCAGGAGCTCGCTGTAAACTTCTACTGGTGACCGAAATCCAAGCGACTTCCTCGGACGCGTATTCAAGCTCCAAGCAATTTCATCCAACTGTTCTTGCGTATAGATCGACAGGTCTTCCCCCTTCGGTAGATACTGGCGTAATAGTCCGTTTGTATTCTCGTTTAATCCCCGCTGCCATGGACTATGCGGGTCGCAGAAGTAAACCGCAATGCCTGTTCTTTCAGTCAGTTGAGCATGTTTACTCATCTCTCGCCCTTGGTCGTAGGTGAACGTTTTGCGTAGCGCAAGTGGGATTGCACTGAGCGCTTCACTAAAACCGTCCAGAGCCGACTGTGCCGTCCCATCGGGCATCTTGGCTAGCACCACCATCAACGTAGTACGTTCAACCAGCGTACCCACTGAGGAACGGTTCATTGTGCCTTTGATCATGTCGGCTTCCCAGTGTCCTGGGATCAGCCTGTCCGCTACTTCCGGTGGGCGCAGATGTATGCTCTGCATCTCCGCTATGTGCCCGCGTCCATCCGGTGCTCGGGTCTTGGATCGGCGCTTGTCTCGACTCCAGCGCAAGCAGGCAATCAATTCACGGCGCAACTCTCCACGCGGCATGGCGTAAAGGGTTTGGTAAATCGTCTCGTGGCTCACTCGTTCTGATGGTTGATCAGGATGCATAACTTTGAGTGTGCCTGCAATTTGTTCCGGTGACCATTTTTTCTTGAGATGACCTACAACAATTCCAAACAAGGCACCATCAATAACGAGCTTCAATCCCTTGCGGGGCTTGATTCTCAGAAGAGACGCTTGTGCGCCAGCCAGTGATGCATCGTAATCAGTTTCAACCCCAAAGTCGCGATCAGTTTCCCGTGAAATAGTGCTGGGAGAACGATTCAAAAATCGCCCAACTTCACGCATACCTTTTCCTTCTCGGGTCATCAGCATAATCGTTGCTCGTTCTTCAGGACTCAATTGCTTGTAATGCTTTTCTGTTTTTTCCATCCCAACACCTTAACCTCTCCAAGGTGTTGCAGTTGGTTTTTGAGCGCGCCCAGTTTAATGCGCTTGCACAAAGCCTGTCCGTGCCGTTTGCCATCACCTCCATGAAGGCAGGCTCTGCCACTCTGGAAGCACGTATCAAGATGCGGGGCAAAGCTCAAAATGATGCGTCGGAAGCAGACTTCGACGTGTTGCAAATTCTCCAAACGACACAGCAACCATTGCAGCCGCATGAAGTTGTGCGAACGGTGGAATTTTTGAATGATGCCGATGACGCCGGTATTACGGTTGATGCGGCAAGTTGGGGCATACTGGATGAATTCTTGGCTATAAACCACAAAGGCGGAGCAAATCGGTCTTGATTCCAAGCTGAAAGTATATCCGCTTTAACCTGTTTCGTCAGGGTTTCATTCATCGGCGTTTGCCCGTTTTGGCCGATAGGTTTTCCATCAATAACCGCTAGTTGCACGAACAGCGAAACAAAAAAATCATAGTATCGTTACCAGAACAGCCTGGTAGACACCACTGGAATTTGCGGTAAATTGCACTCTAACGCGATGACCGTTCTGCAATGTTCCACCTGCCACAGTGACCGGGTTGTTAATGACAAGCCCGTTGATTTTGAAACTTGTTGTACCTTTCACCGCGTAGGCAATTCCCTCTGTTTCAAATTGCGAGGCCACAGGCGCAGGTGCGATACGCACTTTTTTCGCCACAAGCGTACCGTTCTTAACCTTGCCGCTGACGACCGCAAAGCCGCCATCGGTTAAACTGCTTGAAGTCCCGTCCATGAAGGTCGCATTGGCAAAAACGACCGGGACGGTTTCGAGCGCATTGCCCAACTTGAAACTTTTCACAGGCATATTAAGGCTACTGACAACACCTCTCAGATTGACCGTCAATCCTTCCAGGCTCGAAAGGCAACTTATATTTTGTGCGGTTACACGATTGCCGCTGACTAAACCTGTTACCTGCACTGCTTGTCCTTCTGTGATTGCACACCCGGAACTAAGCACGGTATTCGCAGAAATCATCACTGGCGCGCCATGTATCAGGAAAGTGGCGCTACTGACAGGATCAAATACCGCACCGTAGAGCGTCACGTCGATGGCGCTGCTCGATCTTAATACCACGCTTGTCGCCTTAATAACCTGATTACCAATACCTGTG
>CAIQPV010000621.1 GCA_903873725.1 uncultured Nitrosomonadales bacterium | reverse complement strand
AGGTGCGAATTCATTCGCACGCTCAACGAGTTACCTGCGAATAAATTCGCACCTACAAAAATAGCATAATCCGTTGAAATATCAGATTGCTCTTCGCCAACTAAGTTTTTAGGATGAAAGGAAAATGAACTGTGGAATCTTTGCCAATCTCAGAATGGTTGCTCGGCGAACTCAAGCAAAATCGCTTTCCCTCCCGCATGCCAGCCCACCGCAGGGTATATGAATCCATTCGCCGCGGAATAGTTAGTCATCAACTGACTCCTGATACGCGCCTGCCGTCCACACGCAGTCTTGCGGAAGCGCTAAATCTTTCCCGCAACACCCTGTTAGCTGCCTTTGAGCAATTACATGATGAAGGCTATGTGGTGTCCCTGACTGGCAGCGGCACCCGCGTTGCAAAAACTTTTCCGGAGGAATTTACCGAGACCAAAAACGACAAGAACACAGAAAAGTCTGCTGCTGCAAGAGGCGTGACCGGACTCTCCATACGCGGCACTGCAGCAGCAGGCCAAACAGACCAGCCCAGTTATGAAGTACAGCCCTTTGCTCCGGGGGAAGACGATTTTTCCACCTTTCCAACCCAGCTTTGGCGTCGGTTGCTCAACCGGCAATGGCGTGCTCCGCAGCCTGCACATCTCGACTACGGTCATACCGGCGGATACTTGCCCTTGCGCAGCGCGATCGCCAATTACCTGCGCATGTCCCGCGCTGTCAATCTCACTGTGGAACAGGTTCTGATCACCTCTGGCACACAGCAATCCATCGATCTGTGCGCGCGCCTCCTCACCGATCATGGCGATCTCGTATGGGTAGAAAATCCTTGCTACTGGGGAGCTCGCCGTGTTCTGGAGGTTAATGGCCTGCAGCTTCATCCTGTGCCGGTGGACGAAGAGGGCATGTCACCCGGCACTGAAGATTTTCGTAGCACTCCGCGTCTGATTTATACCACGCCATCCCACCAATACCCGAAAGGAGTCGTCATGAGTTACGGGCGACGCCGTTTGCTGCTCGACTATGCGGCCAGCAAGGGTGCATGGATTCTGGAAGATGATTATGACAGCGAGTTTCGCTTCGAGGGCCACCCGCTTTCATCCCTGCAAGGCATGGATCAGAATGACCGGGTGCTGTATATGGGTACCTTTTCCAAAGTCATGTATCCTGGAATCAAATTGGGTTATCTGGTGGTACCACCTGAACTGACAGAAAGTTTCAAACGGGGTCTTTATCAATTGCAGCGCCCCGGTCAAGTGGTCATTCAGGCTGCCCTCGCCGAGTTCATCGAAGAGGGGCATTTTGCAAGCCACATTCGGCGTTTGCGCCAGGTTTATGGGGAACGGAGGTGCCTGTTGCAAGAGGCTCTGGCTCCAGTCACCAGCGTCGGAGCGAGCCTGCCCCTCGCCGGCTCAGGTTTGCATCTGATGGTGGGCTTACCGCCTGATTGTGACGATGTGCGGGTCGCCGAGCTGGCTGCAGAGCAGGGTCTGCGGGTTTATCCGCTATCTTGCTATTGCATAGGAGAGAAACGGGAAAAAGGCCTGATTATTGGCTACGCCTATGCGGCAACAGAACGCATTGCACCCTACGGTCGTATCCTGGCGGATGTAATTCAGGCGGCACTGAGTTACTGATCGGGATCACCCCAGTGCATCGCGTATCCTGTACCACAACATACCCAGCACCAGGGCTGGCGTGCGCAGCAGCTTGCCACCGGGAAAGTCGTGATGCGGAATACGCGACATCAGGTCAAAGCGTTCTGCCTGGCCTCCAATGGCCTCGGCGGCAATTTTTCCGGCCATGCCGGTAAGCGCAACTCCATGTCCGGAAAATCCTTGCAGGTAATAAACGTTCGATGCAGCCCGGCCAAAATCGGGTGCGCGGTTCATGGTGATATCGACAAAACCGCCCCAGGAGTATTCAACTTTTGTATTGGCAAGCTGCGGAAAAACCAGTTGCATGCGCTTTTGCATGTCTTCCTTGAGATTGGCAGGAGTCATGGTGCTGTAACTGACCCGCCCTCCAAACAGCATGCGATGATCGGCAGAAATACGGAAGTAGTCGAGCACAAAATTGGAGTCGCAGACGGCAGAATTTGAGGGGATCAGCGTTGTTGTCATTGCCGGATCAATTGGTTCGGAGCCGATAATGTAAGTTCCTACCGGCATGATCCGTCGTGCCAGGGCAGGCGCAAGTTTGGGTGCCACTTCAGGCAGATACATATTACCCGCCAGCACAACAAAACGCGCCTTGACGCTGCCGTTATCGGTGCGCAAGGTTGCCGGTTCGCCGGAACTCATAGTGCGAACCGGAGAGTGTTCGCAAATTCGCACGCCGATACTCGCCGCGCCACGCGCAAGGCCAAGTGTATAGTTCAGTGGGTGGAGGTGACCCGAACGGCGGTCATGATATCCGCTATGAAATCTCGGGCTGTTTATCCACTTTTGGATGGTGTTGGGTTCGATCCACTCGGTGTCGGCATCATAGTGGTAACGCTTCGACATGTCCTCATACCACTCGCGCAGTGCCGCCCCCTTGCGCTCGCCTACAGCCACACCGAGAAAACCATCCACCAGATCGCACTTGATGTCGAAGCGTTTGATGCGCTCTCGTACCAGATCGAGCGCAGCAAGGGTGACATCCCAAGTCTTGAGTGCTGCATCAAATCCCAGCGCTTTTTCAATCACTGATTGTTCGCAGGCCAGGCCGGCAATGATCTGGCCGCCATTGCGTCCGCTTGCTCCCCAACCTATCGTTTCTGCTTCCAGAACCTGTACCGAGTATCCGCGATCAGCCAGTTCGATGGCAGCCGAAAGTCCCGCCAGGCCGGCACCCACCACACACACATCTGCCACCGTATCCTCTTCCAGACGTGGATAATGCGGCTGTGCATTAGCACTGGCTGTGTAGTAGGAATTCTGGATCAGCCTTTGTTCACTCGCCAGCATGAGGAATTCCCTTTCAAGCTTTGGTTTTTGCGGCCATTCGTCCGCATAACCAGGTCCAGATCAACGTTGCCGCAGCATTGGAAGTCAGTTCGGCTTGATCGTAGGGCGGCGAAACTTCGGTGCAATCCATGCCGACCCAATTGAGATCGTGCCAACCTTCAAGCAAGGTCATTGCCTGTGAACTGGTCAATCCGCCGGGTTCCGGTGTACCGGTACCCGGAGCGTAAGCGGGGTCAAGCGCATCAATATCAAAAGTCAGATAGAGCGGCGGATT